>JAMPAE010000011.1 GCA_023667385.1 Ruminococcus sp. | reverse complement strand
TCCGAACTTCAAGGCAGTTGCAACAACCTTGCGTGAAGTTAAAACTGCAACTGTCAATGACTGGAGTGCAATCTGCTGGGCAGACGGCGAAATCCACAAGGCTAAAGATTACAAAGGTCTTGAAATCATGGATCGTGTCGGCGGCGGCGACTCATTCGCATCGGGTCTTATCTATGGCTTGATGGAAACCGGTGATGCAGAGCTTGCAGTTAACTATGGCGCAGCTCACGGTGCACTTGCAATGACAACTCCGGGCGACACCACAATGGCAAGCAAAAAGGAAGTTGAAGCCATCATGGGCGGCGCAGGCGCAAGAGTAAAACGCTAAAGCTCTTGCGTGCGGCTGATATTGCGGAGTAGATTGTACTTATGAGAAGATTGAGTCCGCATAGTTAGATATAATCAGGAATGAAAAGTTAGGAGTGAGCTCCGTTAAAATTGTCATCAATTCCTGATTTCAGATTAAAGCAAAGGAGAGATATAATTATGTCACTCGTTAATATGAAAGATTTGCTTGCTGACGCTCAAAAGGGCAACTATGCAGTTGGCTCATTCAGCGTTGCAAACATGGAAATGGTGCTTGGCGTCATCAAGGCGGCTGAAGAAACCAAATCGCCAATCATCCTTCAAATTGCAGAGGTACGCCTGAACTTTTCACCGCTTGCTGTCATCGGACCACTCATGGTTGCAGCGGCAAAACAGGCAAAGGTTCCTGTTGCTGTTCATCTCGATCACGGCACAACCCTCCCCTGCATTGAGCAGGCACTTAAGCTCGGTTTCACGTCAGTTATGTTTGACGGCTCGCATCTTCCGCTTGAGGAAAACATTGCAATGACCAAAAAGGTTGTTGAAATGGCAAAACCTTACGGTGCGGCTGTTGAGGCTGAAATCGGCTGCGTCGGCGGCAGTGAGGATGGAAGTGAAAACATTGCAATGCGATGCACTTCCCCTGCTCAAGCGGTTGAGTTCAGTGCAAAAACAGGAGTTGATGCGCTCGCAATTGCAATCGGAAACGCTCACGGTAACTACAAGCAAGCGCCGAATCTCCGTTTTGACATTCTGGAGCAGGTGCGTAACAGCGTTGAAATTCCGCTTGTACTTCACGGCGGAACAGGCATCAGCCCCGATGATTTCATCAAATGTCACCAAAACGGAATCAAAAAAATTAACATTGCAACAGCAACCTTTGACTCCGTTGAAAGAACCGTTCGTGAAAGCTATGATGCAGGCAAAATCTGCGGATATTATGACCTGCATTCAGCAGAGATTGAGGGCGCATATCAAAATGCAAAAAAACACATGGAAATTTTTTATTCGGTCGGCAAGGCTGATTAATTAAGAAAGGAAACCATTATGAAATACGTTGAATTTGACCAATCAAAACCGCTTGATGTCATCCCCATCGGCAGAGTTGCAATTGACTTCAACCCCACAGACATGAACAGACCTCTTGCAGAAAGCTGCAACTTCAACAAATACGTTGGCGGCTCACCTGCCAACATTGCAGTCGGTCTTGCAAGGCTCGGCAAAAAAGTCGGCTTCATCGGCAAGGTTTCCGATGACCAGCACGGCGACTTTGTTGTTGATTATTTCAAAAAAGACGGCATTGACACCTCAAACATTTTCAGAGCCAAAAACGGCGAAAAAATCGGCCTGACCTTCACTGAAATCAAAAGTCCAACAGAAAGCAGCATTCTGATGTATCGTGACGGCGTTGCAGACCTCATGCTTGAGCCTGAAGAAGTCAGCGAGGATTACATAAAATCAGCAAAAGCAATTGTCATTTCGGGCACTGCACTTGCTCAAAGTCCGTCAAGAGAGGCTGCCCTCAAAGCCATGATGCTTGCAAAAAAGAACAACGTTGTTGTCATTTTTGACATTGACTATCGTGCATACACATGGAAGAATAAAGATGAAATTTCGATTTATTATTCAATGGTTGCCAGAAACAGCGACATCATCCTTGGTTCACGTGAAGAATATGACCTCACCGAGGCCATCACAGGCGTTTGTAAGACTGATGAAGAAAGTGCAAAGCTCTGGCAGAGCTACGGCAACAAAATTGTCATCATCAAGCATGGCAAGGATGGCTCAACCGCATATACAAACGACGGCAAGAGCTATTCAATCAAACCGTTCCCCGTTAAGGCAATGAAAGGCTTCGGCGGAGGCGACGGCTATGCATCAGCATTCATTCGCTGCCTGCTTGAGGGTTGGGAGGTAATCGACGCCCTTGAATTTGGCACGGCAAGCGCATCAATGCTCATTTCGGCTCACAGTTGTTCAGCAGCAATGCCAAGCGTTGAAGCAGTTGAAAAATTCATCAAAGAAGAAAAAGAACTCTACGGCGAAATGGTCGCAAGAGTTTGAGATTAGATAAAGAAATAAACCGTCGGTTAATTCGGCGGTTTATCTTTATATGGATACCAAAAGCAAACCGCCCCGAATCGGAGCGGTTAAATTATTCTATAGCTTTAGCTTATTTTGTCTGCGGGCCGTTGAAGCCTTTTTCTTCCTGGAACTTTGCAATCTTGTCAATTACTCCGAGGATAACTTCAAAACCGTCACCAACTGTTTCAACCTCAAAACGCTCCGGCATATCACGCCATGTGTGATAGTAATATGTAAGAACAGGGTTCTGAGCGGCAAAGGTAACAGATTTAATGCCAGCCTTTGTCATCGGTGTGCTGTCGCAGCCGCCAACAGGGTTGTGAATGCAGCCGTTTGTTTTGCTCTGAATGTTCATTTCGTTGAATGTGTCCTTGAACATTTTCTCCATGTCTGTGTCAAAACGTGTGAACTGCCAGTCATCCTTAATTACAACTTCAAAGTAATCCTTATCGGCAACTGAGTCAATGTTGATGTTCCATGCGTTTTTGAGGATTTCCTCGCCCTTGTGCTCCTGAGCGAAAGCCATTGAGCCTCTGAGGCCTGCTTCTTCACTGCCGCAGTTGAAATCAATGATACGGCAATTTTTCGGCATTTTTTCAGGGTTTTCCTTGAAATATTTAGTAACTGCATAGCTGAGTGCGCAGCCTGTTGCGTTATCCATTGCACCACGTGATGCGTTGCGTGGATTCGGGTCAGCCCACATAACAACGAGGAATGAACCGATTGCAGTGATAATCGGAAGGAAGTGCATTGCAAACCTGAAATTGTCGAACGATGCTGATTGAATTAATCTGAATGCCCAGTTTGCGCCTGCGAGCTGACCTGCATAAATGATTGTCATTGCGATTGAAACTGCCATCATGAAGAACACGCAGATTGCACCGAAGCCAACCTTACCATAGGTTGCGATGATTCCGAGAATCGGCTTATCTCTGAATTTATAAGCGTGCTCTGAGTGACGCCATGTCCAGCTTGTGTCTGTGTGACCTGAAAGGATGATTGTGTAATCATATTTTCCGTCTTCCGGAAGAAGTTCACCATAGGTATTCTGTGAAATTTCCTGCTTAAAGAACATATCGAACCATGTCTTATAAAGGAAAACGCTGAGAATGAGCCATGCAAAAACTGCAATTGACGCAAGCGCCATGCCAAACCATACAGATGTAATTTCGAGTGCGATGTAAGCGAGTCCGCTGAGAATTACGCCAAACCAACCTGCATAAGGAATGCCGCCGATTGATGACCTTGGTGAAACTGCGAACTCTTCCGTTTTTGGCTCAATGCCGATTTCACGAAGCTTGTTGCCCATGTATTCAGCATACTTCTTTTCTCCGTCTGAGCCCGGAAGTCTTGAGCCGATTTTCTTTGCGGCGTGTTCAACAATGTCGAACGCTTCACGAGCATATTTTCTTGTTTCTTCTTTCATTTTGTACCCCCAAAAAATCTATTTCTGTTCAACGAACAGCGATGTAACTATATTACCACTATTCACCAAAAATCACAACCTAAATTTTAAAAATTTTATTTTTGTTAATCAAATTTTCTGCAAAATTCAGTTTTTCTTTTTCGGTATGCGGGAAAAATCAGAAAAATCATGAAGCACTTTTCCCGCAGTATTGACAAAAGCACTTGACTAAAAACGCACCGACGAATTATAATAGTAAAGCAGATAATAATTTAAGTAGGTGATTTTAATGCAGCTTCAGGATTGTATCGAAACAAGAAGAAGTATCAGAAAATATAAAACTCAGAGCGTTGACCGAGATGTTATCCGTCAACTGATTGAGTGCGCAATTTTGGCTCCGTCATGGAAAAATTCACAGGTTGCAAGGTTTTATGCCGCAGATGGCGAAAAGAAAAACGAGCTTGCAGCCTGCCTGCCGCCGTATAATCAGAACAACGTCAAAGATGCACCTGTTCTCATTGCGGCAACCGTTGTTAAGGGCAAAAGCGGCTTTGAGCCTGACGGCAGCTACAGCACTCATTTGAAAGACGGCTTCCAATTTTTCGACTGTGCACTGCAAATTGAAAACCTTTGCCTGAAAGCTCACGAGCTTGGTCTCGGCACGCTCATCATGGGTCTTTATGATGAAGCAAAAGTCAGGGATTTCCTCAAAATTGATGACAGCGAGGAAGTTGTTTGCATCATCAGCCTCGGCTATCCCGACATTGAGCCGAAAATGCCAAAGCGAAACAGCGTTGATGATGTTCTGACATTCATGGAGTAATCACGCATGACAACGTTTGAAAAAATTTATGAGGTTGTGCGCAAAATTCCGCAAGGCAAGGTCATGTCCTATGGTCAGGTGGCGGCGCTTGCAGGCAATCCACGCTGGGCAAGAGTTGTCGGCTACGCACTGCACGTGAACCCTGAGCCGGGCGTCATCCCCTGCCACAGGGTTGTGACAAAAGACGGCAAAACAGCGCCCGGATTCGCATTCGGCGGCCCTGAAGTTCAACGCCAGCTTCTTGAAAGCGAGGGCGTCACTTTCACCGCCGACGGCACGGTTGACATGGAAAACTGCCGTGCGAAAAATGACTGAAACAAAACACGGCAAGTTCTTGACCTGCCGTGTTCTTTTTTCGTACTGCGGGGTGCGTATACGAATTAATAATGCACTGCGCCGCAAGCGCAGGTTTTGTTGATTTTAAACAACTTCCAAAGTGGACGAATCAGCTTATAGATGAAGCCGACAAAGCCGCCTTTGTGACAGAGATGGTCACAAGAAGGTGTTGTACCATTGTTGATTTTGATAGTACATAAATCGCAATAACCATCATGGTTTGCATCAACATGATCTATCGCCGGAAGCGATTCTGAATAAGATTCACCGCAAACTGAGCAAGTGTAAATTTGCTCACCGTTCTCGTTGCAAGTTGGTTGTTTAACTGTCGAAGTGTAAGAATGTACGTGCGACCAGTGAGCATAAAGGGTATGATCACTTTCCAATACCACTTTTGTTGATGAAATCGTTTTCAGTCCGCCTTTTGAAGAAGTATACCATCCATCAAAAGTGTATCCTGTTCTTGTTGGTATTGGCAAATTACCATAAGTGCTTCCGTAAGTTACAACTTTATTTTTGGTTGAACATGACCCACCATTCGGATTGAAAGTAACAGTGTAATTTTGAACAGCTTTATTAACTGTGATTTTTATTGATGTGGATGCCATAAACACAGCATCAGAAGCGTTTTTATCTTTTGAATATGCTTTTACAGTGAAATTAGTTGTACCTGCTTTTAATGCTTTAAATGTAAATATTCCATTACTCGTGGAATAGCTTATTATTGTAGAATCATATTCAAAATAGACCTTACATTCACTTGGATATACACCGGAATAATTAAACGATGCAGTTGCACTGTCACCTACCGTAAGTGCTAATGACGATACCGACGGAGTTAATTTCAAACTCCAGCATTGTGAGCACGATCTAATAGTTGTTGTTTTTCCGGTGTAATCAGTTGCACCACAAATAAAACACTGATTATATGCTTTATGCGGATGCGTTGACTCAAATTTTTCAATATATTTATGCGCTTCAACGGTAAATGATACTTTTTCACTATCAGTATATCCATTTTCATTTACAGCAGAAATATATGCCGTATATTTTCCTGCTTGTTCGCACTTGTAATAAAAGAACCGCCCAACTCGCTTGGTTAAAACCCTGCTTCCATTGCAATCTATACCTATTGTGTAATGATCAACGTTTGATGCAGAACTTTCAAACGTTACAGTATCCCACTGATGTACAGACGTTTTATCAATTGACAATTTTACATCAGTCGGAGAATTAGTAGCAGCACTTTTCCATTCATACGGTGCCCTGTCGACAGACTTAAATGTTGCTTGAAGTTCTGATTTCTGTATATGTCTGTTCCAACGGATATTGCATGTGTTGTCACTATTGCAATCAGCATAAGTAACATCATTTCCATTTACCGCACAAATAAAAATGTAATGTCCACCATTCTTATAATTCACTATATCCCCTGCCTTGAGCGTATTCAAAGCACTTGAACTTTTGGATACGTCTTTCCACTCATCGTACGGATCCCCTCCGTAAACTATGCTTGCTAATTGATAGGCAAACCCCATGCATTGAATGGCATGTCCCTTGAACGTATTACAACCACAGGAACCAGAGTATAGACAATTACCATTATGGTGAGTACATGGATTCGATGTGTAACTATTAGGATTTCCGCCATTCCAATACTTTCCATTTGGATATTTGTTCATCAGTTGTGTCAACGTGACTGACTCAGCACTTGCTGCCATCGGCACTGCGCAAATGAGCATGAGCACTGCAAGCATGATGCTTATAATTTGTTTTGTTCGTTTCATTTTGAAATTCCTCCATTTTCTTTTGTTCTTATCATCATTATAGATAATATTTATCTAAAAGTCAATAGATAAATTCTATCTACGTTATAATATTAAAAAACGTGGGTGGTGATGATGTGAAAAGTCGTATTCGTGATTTGAGAGAGGACAATGACCTAACTCAACAGCAAATTGCAAATGCGCTCGGCATCACCCAGCGAAAGTATTCCTACCTTGAAACCGAAACTCAGCCACTCACCGATGAACTTCTTGTCAGACTCGCTGATTTTTACAACGTCAACATTGATTACATTCTTTTCAGAACAGAAAACCGCCAAAGAATTTAACACCTGCATGGAAGAAATGCAGGTGATTTTTTATGATTCATCAATCAAATGTAGAGAACAGCGTCCTCGACGTCACCGGGAGAAAATAGTAGGGCGCCCAATGTGCGTCCGAAACAGCATTAGGGGGCAACCATATGATTTACTCCCTCAGTCAAAATACTGCGTATTTTGCCAGCTCCCTCGGCGAGGGAGCCATTAAAAGCCTTCCTCTTTAAAGTTGTGACGTAAGGAGTTCCACAGTGCGTCTTTCAGTGAAAAGTTAGTAGTGTTTAGTTAAGAAGTTTCCCCCCCCTCTGCGGCATCAACCCAACCTTCGGCACCGCCTCGCCCGCAATACCGCCAAAAGAGCCCTGCAAATTCAACGATTTTCATTTTTATATTGCTTTTCTTTTGTGGATACTGTATAATTTTTACATCACTATTTGATAGGAGAATCAATATGAAGGAAGTATCGAAAAAAACTATTATCATCTACTGTTTGCCGCTGTTTGCGGTGGGCTTGTTCACAACAATGCTCAACAACTATCTCATCTATTTTTATCAGCCGACTGCGGCTTCCGGGCTGCCGACGCTCATCACCCAAGGCTATGTTGTGGCAGGCATTCTGACAGTCATCGGTTTAATCAAAGCAATCGGTCATGTCATTGACGCTTTTTCAGACCCGATGGTTGCTTCAATCAGCGACAAAAGCTCAAACAAAAACGGCAGACGCATCCCGTTCATGAAATGGTTCGCTGTTCCGTTTGCGCTCAGTGCTCTGCTGATTTTCTGGTCGCCCTCAACGAATGCGGTGTTCAACAACATCTGGCTCGCCGTTTTCATTTGGGCTTATTACATCTTCTACACTCTCTATATGATTCCTCACAGCGCCCTGCTTCCCGAAATGGTAAAAGACGAAGGGCGCTTAGTTGACTCTTACACCTGGCACTCACTGTTCTTTGTTGTAGGAAGTATGCTCGGCTATGCAACAACCGCAATTGTTGCGCTGATGAAAAAGCTCGGCTTTGAGCCGATTATGGCATGGAGAATGACGTTCCTTTGCTTTAGTATCATCGGCGTTGTGCTTTTGCTCCTGCCGACATTTGTCATCAAGGAAAATGACTATGTCAGCTCAGTGCGCCCGACTGCTCCGCTGATGAAATCGCTCAAGCACGCATTTTCAAACAAGCATTTCCGCATTGTGACACTCGGTCAGCTCTTTGAGGGTACCGGCATGAGCTTTTTCCAGGCCTGCATCATGTATTACATCACCGAGCTTATGGGTATTCCCGAAGAAAAATCAATCATCATCATGGCAACTTCAATTGTCGGCTCGCTCGTTCTTTATCCGCTCATCAACAAGTGGTCAAAAAAATCAGGCAAAAAAGTTCCGATGATTGTTGGCTGCATTGTGTTTGCAGTTGCAGAATTTGTCATCTGCTTTGTTGACGTGTTCCCGAAGCAATATGCAATGCCGACTGCAATAGTGTTCGCTTTGTTTGTATCACTGCCGTTTGCCGTGCTTAACATTCTGCCATCCTCAATGATGGCAGATGTAATCCGCTATGACACCGTTGTGACAGGCATCAACCAAGAAGGCACATTTGCTGCGGCAAAAAGCTTCGTGACAAAAATGGGCACTTCAATTGCAACAATGATTGTTCCATCACTTGTTGTAATCGGTGCGGCAACAGGTCAAAGTGTGGGACAAAAAGGCCTTTTGCTCACCGCAATTGTCGGTGGAATCTTCACACTCGTTGCGGTTGTAATCTACTTTACATATAATGAAAAGGAAATTCTCGGCACAATCCGTTCTGCCGCTAAGGAGGAACAAAAATGATTATCCTTTGTGTAGTTCTCTGCCTGCTGGTTGTTTTCGTTGCGGCGTTGCTTATCATCACCGTAAACCACGAGGCAAAATTCCGCAAACTCACCGAATCAAAGGCTCAGCACACTGACGAGCAAGTCAGCTATTATGCTGAAAGACTTGCCAAAATGATTCAGTGCAAAACCGTTTCGGTCAAAGATTCCTTCGACGACACGGAATTTGACAAGCTGCGCAGCACAATGAAAGAGTTGTTTCCGCTGGTGCATGAAAAGGCAGAAAAGCTGACCTTCAGCAATGACTGCTGGATATACAAAATCAGCGGACGTGACCAAAGCAGGAACATAATGCTCATGTCACATCACGATGTTGTTGCTGCCGATGGTGTTTGGGAACACGAGCCTTTTGCCGCCGAAATTGCCGATGGAAAAATTTGGGGCAGAGGTACTGTTGACACAAAAACTCCGCTTTTTGCTGAATTTTCAGCGCTGGAGGAATTGCTTGCTGACGGATACGAGCCGCCGTGCAACGTGTTCATCGGTTCATCACACAATGAGGAGCTTGGCGGTGACGGAATCCCAACTGCACTCAAATATTTTCAACAAGAAGGTATCACCTTTGAGGTGATTTTGGATGAAGGCGGCGCTGTTATCAATCCGCCGCTCGGCGGCATGAAATGCGAAAAATGCGCAATGGTTGCCGTGCACGAAAAGGGTCGCTACAAGCTCCACTGCACAGCTTCGCAAGGTAATGCGCACGCAAGCCTGACGGCTGCCTCCAACGCAACGCCTGTTGAGCGCCTTTCAAAATTCATCAGCGATGTCACAACCAAGAACATTTTTGTGCGCAGGCTCAATCCGCAGGTGAAAGCGATGTTCGCCCACCTTGCGCCATATTGCGGCTTTGCAATGAAGCTGATGTTCAGCAACCTTTGGCTGTTCGGCGGTTTGCTGAAAAAGGTCATGCCGAAAATCAACGCTCAGGCAGGCGGTCTCATCGGCACAACCTGCACGTTCAACACAATCGAAAGCAGCAATGGCGGAAAAACCTATACCGCCACGGCAATGCTGCGCAGCGTTGATGAAAGGGATATGCTCACCGACCTTGAAGCTTTCAAAAATGCTGCAAAAAAATACGGCATTGATGTGACAATTGACCCGTCATCTGAATATCACGGTCCTGCCGACATCAGCAAACCTGCATTTGACTACACAATGAAATGCATCGGCGAAATCTTCCCGCAGTACCCGGCTTCGCCGTTCATTTTGCCGGCAGGCACAGACGCAAGAACGCTGACCGATGTTTGCCAATGTGTGCTCCGCTTTGCGCCGATTCGCCTGAGCGAGCAACAGCTTGCTTCCGTCCACTCAGAAAACGAAAACATCGACCTCGATGCCATCGCAGACGCAGTTGACTTTTACAAACTGTTTTTGAGGGAGTATGAATAAAAAGCGAAAGGATTTACCATGAAAAAGCAATTAATCAAATTTATTATGATAATTTCAGCCGTGTTAGCTCTGTGCTTTTCAGTAAACGCTATTGAATCATCTGATGCAACAACTGAAATTAAATTAAAAAGCCCATCAACCATCACCTTATCAGATTACTCTCATTTTTATTACTATTTTTTGCCAGAAAAATCAGGCTCTTATGAAATCACAATCACCGCAAGCAAGCCAAATTATACAAATGTTTTTATATCTGATGAATCTGATTATGGTTACAGTAGCTTTGCAGGAGATAATGAATGTTCAATCATTGCTAATCTTGAAGAAGGCACTAAATACTTGATAGAGCTTTATAATTATGCAGGCGATGGCTCGATTGATTACACAACCAGTGTCACCGTACATGATCACAACTATGTTCAAACAATCTATCATGAAGCAGATTTTGAAGATGAAGGATATTATGAAAATTCCTGTTCAAAATGTGATTGCTCAGACTATGTTACTGTTCCTGCTGTTACAAATGTTAAACTTTCGTCAACTTCGTATACATATGACGGGAAAGCCAAAAATCCAAGTGTTGTTGTTAAAGATAGTAACGGTAACACCTTAAAAAAAGGAATCGACTATACTGTCAGTGGTGAATTATCAACAGATAAGATTGGCTCTCACACAATCAAGGTAACACTCAAAGGCCATTATAGCGGCAGCAAAAACCTGACTTACAAAATTATTCCGGCAAAGGTAAACGGAGTTAAGGTTAGCTCTCAAACATCTTCTTCGATTAATTTGACATGGGCGTCTGTAATCGGTGCAGACGGATATGTTATTTATTCCTATAACTCCGCAAACAAAGAATACAGTAGGGTTTCATCTGCAAGCAAAAATTCGGCAACTGTCAGTAAACTTAAAGCAGGCACAACCTATAAATATTCCATTCGTGCATATAAAAAGGTGAATGACAAAAATGTGTACAGTTCCTATTCATCAATTACAACCACAACAACAAAACCGGTAGCACCAACTTTGAAAGCAACGCAAAAATCAAACGAAATCACACTCTCATGGAATAAGGTCACCGGCTCATCAGGATATATCGTTTATTCATACGACTCCAATAGCAAGAAATGCACAAAAATCGCTACTGTAACCACCAATAAAACTACAATCAAAAAATTGAAACCTGCAACGACTTATAAATATGCAGTTAAAGCATATAAAAAGTTTAATGACAAAAACTATTATAGCATCTATTCAAAAATTTTGACAACCACAACGAAGCCCGCCAGACCGAGCGGATTAAAAGCGACATCTGCAACCACAAGCATAAAACTCACTTGGTCGAAAGTTACAAATGCAACCGGCTACAGAATTCAGAGGTATGATTCTGAAAACAGCAAATGGGTAACTTTGGCAAACGTAAAAACCAATTCATACACCCATTCAAAAACAAAAATCAATGTTACAAATAAATACAGAGTGGCTGCTTACAAAACGCTGAACGAGCAAAATTATCTCAGTGATTACTCGTCAACTATTTCTGCAAGGGCACTTCCGAATAATGTTACCGGACTGAAAGCAATCTCAACTGCATCCAGCATTAAACTAACATGGTCAAAAATAAGCGGTGCAACTGGTTACAGAATTTACAAATATGACAGCAACAACAAAAAGTATATAAAAGTCGCAGATACCAAAAATAACACTTACACTATCAGCAATCTAAAACCATCAACATCATATAAATATGCAGTTAAAGCCTACACAAAGTCGGGTGACAAATACTATTTCAGTACATCCTATACTGCCATCTCAATAAAAACAAAGGCCCCATCCACCAACACATCAACAACCAAGCCATCAACTTCAAAGCCATCCAAGCCAAAGCAAACAACACAGATAACATCCAACAATTCGTCCACAACATACATTCTTAACACAAACTCAGGTAAATTCCATAAGCCATCGTGCCACATGGTAAATAAAATGAGCGCATCAAACAAAAGATCTGTTACATATTCATACAGCACTATGATAAGCTATGGGTATTCACCATGTAAAAAATGCCTTGGATAAACAAATATTTCCATCTAACTCCGGCTTCGCCGGAGTTTCATTTCATACACAAAAAATCCGATGCTTTTCGCATCGGATTTCATGGTTTATATCACAAAAGATAATTATTTAACACCGAAATGTTTGAAGAAGTCAGCAATGACTTCAAAAACTTTATCAAAAACTGTGATTCCAACTCTGTTGAATGCAAATTTGATATCCTCAAGAACTTTCATTATTGGCACCTCCTTATCTCCTTTAATTTATGAACATATTGTAACATACACCTAACTAAAAGTCAATGTTTGTTAATAATTATTAATATTTTTTATTTTCCCGTTATACTTTTTGTGCACTATTTGATTTTTGAGCAAAAAAATGTTTCACCCATCCGAAAGGACAGGTGAAACATTTTACAGTTATGTTAATTTAATTATTTAACACCGTACTGGTTGAAGAAATCACGGATAATTTCGAAAACCTTATCGAATACTGTAATGTTGAGACTGTTAAGAGCCTTCTGGATTTCGTTAAGAATGAACATTATGTAAGTCCTCCCTTCATTTTTTCTTATGACAATATTAACATATGTTGAACAAGTTGTCAACACTTATTAATAAATTATTCACCTACCAAAATAAAAAAGTGAACATGGGGTCTGTTTTTTATAATCATGCATGATGCTGTCAGCATCGCAATAATTGCAGTGCCTAACAAAAAAATTGTTTTTTCAAAATCCTTGACTTATTTTGGAAAAGCTGATATAATCTTTAACTGTCGTATCATGTTTATTTACGGCATCCTTGCTCCGTATTAATTGCGGGGCCAAAGTCCATAAGGAGGTGCAAAAAATGTCTAACTACGAAACCATGTTAGTTTTTTCCGTTAAAAACGGTGAAGAAAACGTAACTGCGTTGGTTGAAAAGTTCAAGGCTCTCGTTGAGGCTCACGGCACAATTGAAAGTGTTGATGAATGGGGCAAGCGTAGACTCGCTTATCCGATTAACTATGAGTCAGAGGGTTATTACGTTCTTGTCAACTATTCATGCGAACCCGAATTCCCGGCTGAGCTTGACCGTATTGTCAACATCACAGACGGCGTTCTTCGCTCAATGACCATTGCGAAATAAGGAGGGTTAACAATGATTAACAACGTAGTCCTCATGGGTCGCTTAACGGCAGACCCCGAACTTCGTACAACAACAACCGGCAGATCTGTTTGTTCTTTCAGCATTGCTGTTCAGCGTTCATACGCAAGAAACGGTGAAGAAAGAGCAACCGACTTCATCAACATTGTTGCATGGGAAAACACTGCCAACTTCGTCAGCAGATATTTCAGAAAAGGCTCAATGATTGCGCTTCAGGGTCAGATTCAAACTCGTCAATACGAGGACAAGACCGGTGCAAAAAGAACTGCATTTGAAGTTATCGCAAGAGATGTCAGTTTCTGCGGTTCAAAGGCTGAAAGCGGAACAACAGGCGGCGGATATGCTCCGACAGTTGCTCCTGCACAGGCTCCTGCCTATCAATCAGCGGCACCGAGTGATTTTGAAGAAATCACCGATGATGAAGATTTGCCGTTCTGATTTTGTTGTACATCAAAATTTATCTTCAACTAAAATTTTTAACAGGAGGAAAATCTCATGGCATATGAAAAGGGCAACGGCCGTCCGAACAGAAAGTCACGCAAAAAAGTTTGCGCTTTCTGCGTAGAAAAGGCTGAAACAATTGATTATAAAGACGTTGCAAAGCTTCGCAAGTTCACTTCAGACAGAGCGAAGATCCTTCCCCGCAGAGTAACAGGTACCTGCGCACGTCATCAGCGTGAATTGACAACCGCAATTAAGCGTGCTCGTCAGGTTGCGCTCATGCCTTACACAAGCGACTGATAAAAAACAGTCTGCTCGCAAAAAATCAAAGCGTGGCAACACAGTGAAAGCTGTTTACCACGCTTTTTTGTTTCAGTTTTACATCCAAATCACAAAAAGGCAGACTTTTTCATCTGCCTTTCATTTTTTATCAAACCTTTATTGTCATGTTTTCCAACTTATCATATGGAATTATAACCTTGTCAAGTGCTCCGTCTGTGTTCTGATAGCAGAAGATTACACCATTCTTGGAAAGCACCCACGCACTGGTATAAATCGCTTCACCGATTCCGTCAGAATCGTTTGGAATTGAGCTTGTTTGTGCTGTTCCCCATGATGACTGCGAAGTTGTTGTTTCTTCCTCATCAGTCACATCATTGTGTTTTGACTCATAGTAAAGCTCATAAAGCTCCTTGTACATCTGCTGATAGTCTTTGCCGAGAACCTCATCTTTCTTGACAAAATCACCCGATTCAATCACGTAGGTATAGCCCTCATATGTTGTTTTTGCAAAGGTAACCTGTTCTTGTTCAGGCTGTGATGATGTTGTGGAGGTACTCCATGAGGTTTGCGATGCGGTCGTTTCCGCCTGCGCCACTGATTCAAACGTGCTCTCCGTTCTTCTTTCCATCAATGAAATGTAGCCGTTGTCATTATAAACCACGTTTGAAACAATATGAGTATAAAGCGGCAAATCACTCTTTTCATGACCTTCTTTGATGTATTTCTCATAAAGCTTGTCAGCGTCATCAGCCTGTGCTTTGAATGAATCCACTAACTCACTATAGATATTGTTGATTGCAGTTTGAGTAATACCGGTTGATTCAAAATAAGGATATTCCACGATGTATTCAGCATAAACATCTCCGCCACTTGTTTTTGCTGTGATGCTTTCACGCTTGATTTCAAAATCAAGTGATTTGATTTCAGTCGACACTTTTTCGCTGTCTTTATCAGTGTCCTTATCCTTGATGCTCACAATCGGAGTTTCAATAATTGGCTCATCAGAAATTTTGCTCACCGACCAGTTATCGGTTTCACCATTAACGGCAAGCGAAGCAAGAAAATATTGCTTTTGACTCGGCTCACCTGTTACCGTTCCGTCATCAGAAACTGAGCTTTCCGGATAAAGTCCGCAGGTTACATAGTAATCTCCGCTTTGCGTTTGCTTTGCTTCATCAACATGAACTGCAAGCTTTTTATAAGCTTCGCCGCTCTGCTTTGCAGCAAAATAATATGCACCGTCATAATAATAGTAATCAGCCGTGTTGGCATCGTGATGAACTTTAAGGCCAAGACTGTCAGCGATTTTTTCAATGTCTTTTTCGTCAACCTTGCAATAGTTATAACTGTTTTCACCAAGTTTAAACCTTTCGGCAGGGTCGCCCTCATCAGTTATCGGCTGCTTCTTTTCAAAAAATCCTGCATAAAGCCCATCATCGCTGTTCGGCTTCATCAGTTCAAGCACATCATCAAAAACTGTAATTTGCTTGTTATAGCCATTTTCATAAAGTGCCGTCAATTGTGATGCATATTTTGCAAAAGAAGTTTTCTGCTCGTTTGAAAGTCCTGACAAAACAAGTGTTTTGTTCGGGTTATCTTCAAAAATATCTGTCACTGTGCCAAGCACTGTTATGGCAATGATTGCCACCGCACAAAATGACGCAATCAACTTAATTGCAAGATAGGTCTTTTTCAAAGGATCTTTTTTCTTGCGCTTAATCTGCGGATGCGGCTTCAAAGCAGGCTTTACAGCAGTTTCCGGCTCGGTCTGTAATGATAATGCTTCAGCCGGTTCACTTTGAACATCAGGTTCTGCATTTTCAACAGGTTCGTCTGCTGCATCGGTATTCACCGAAGCCTGCATTTCGACCGGCTGTTCGTTTTTTTCAGCGGATTCTTTTGCCGCAGCAACGCTTTCTTTCTGCTGTTCGGGTTCCTGCCGGGCAGATGCAGTCAGCTCCTCATCAGGAATATTAACTACAAACTCTTTTTTCTTTGATTTTTTCAATGCTGCTCCGCAGTTTTTGCAAAACATTTCATCATCTGCAACAGTGTGCGAACATTTGGGACAAATCATAATTTCTTCGCTCCTTTGTTAAGTATGCCTTATCAAATAAAATCAAGAACCTGCCTTATATCCTCAATTTCAGCGGCAACACCCTCTTAGCCGAGCCCCTTGCCTTTGAAATCGCCATAATTCATTCTGATTACCTGCATATCTGCACCAAGCGCACCTTCAACATCGTTGATTGGATGATCACCAACAAAAAGTGCCTCTTCGTTTTTGACACCTGCACGCTTGATTGCTTCGTCAAAAATTCTTCTGTCCGGCTTATAGATTCCGATGTCACCGGAAACCACAACAACGTCAAACAAATCTCTGATTCCTGCCGTGTCAAGCTTAATGTTCTGCAAAGACGAAACACCGTTTGTAATTGCACCGAGAACATAGCCCCTGCTTTTGATTTCTTTGAGAACGTCCACTGCACCCGGAAGCATAACAATATGCTTGCCGAAGTCATAGTTAAATGAATCATAAAGCTCCTGCATCGGAGGGTGATTTTCCCAATGCCAAAGCTCAATCATTTCAGGGAAATAGACCTCTCTGTCTTTATATCCGCCGTCAACGTGCTCCTCCATTTCGTCAAGCTTGCGAAGCCGTTCCTGCTCGCTGATTGACGGAAAGTATTTATCAAGAAAGGATTCACAATAAAGCCTGTAGGCGCCCTTTCTGCTTTGGAGAGTATCATCAAAATCAAAAAATACTGCCTTTACATTTAACTTACTCATTATTTTCGTTTCCTTTTTCATTTAATCTATCGTAAATTTTCATCGCTTCTTCCGCATCGGCTCTGATGGTTTTGCTAAGCTCACTCAGACCGCTGCACTTTTTTTCGTCACGCATGAAATCAAGCAGGAACACTTCCACCCGCTGACCGTAAAGATCGCCCGAAAAGCCCAAAATTGAGGTTTCACTGCGCCAAAGCTGAGTGTCAACAGTCGGTCTGATTCCAATGTTCGTCACTGCGGGATACCACAAGCCGCCGAGACATACTTTCGACGCATACACACCGAATCTCGGTGTTACAAAATCGCCCGGAAAAAACTGATTAATTGTTGGAAAGCCGAGCAGTCGACCTCGCTTGTCACCGTCAACAACTCCAAGGTTATAAGAAAATTCACGGCCAAGCATTGCATTAGCGGATTTTATGTCAC
>JAMPAE010000119.1 GCA_023667385.1 Ruminococcus sp. | reverse complement strand
AAAAGCAAAACATATGGTTTACTTTTTTTTAGTTAATATGATAGATTTTTTAATATTACCCTTCCTCGATTAATTTCTTATTGGAATTTTCGGGGGGGGGGTAATACTTATATTATAAATATAGAATTATAAGCACAACATCAGCCGAGCGAAAATAAATTTCATTGCATGGTAGTTTTGTTGTGCGGGTATCACAAAAAAGTTTAATTACATATAGTCGGCGCATCATATCATTAAAGGGGTCAGGTGTTATGACGGACAGAGAATTGAAAAAGCTCAGTCGTGCTGAATTGATTGAAATAATTTATCAGTTGCAGCTAAAGCAGGAAGAGCTTACGGAAATGAACCGCAAGTTAAAAAAACAGATGAAAAGCATTGATATAAGAATCTCTCAGGCTGGCTCAATTGCAGAGGCAGCGCTTAGTATTAACGAGGTTTTTGAATCTGCACAAAAAGCAGCAGATCAATATTTGCAAGGAATCTGCGCTTCGAAAGATGACCTTGAGGCAAGATATAACAGAATGGTTGAGGACGCCGAGCAAAAAGCGGCGGAAATCATTGGCAATGCAGAGGAGCGCAGCCGTATAATCCGTGAGCAGACCGACCGTGAAATTGAGAATAAATGGGACGAATTTAACGTCAGAGCAAATCAAATATTGGAAAAATACAAAAAACAGATCTTTGATAAATAAAGAAATATCAAGGGGAAGCGATTATGAGCCGAAAAAACAAAACCAAGGTTTCTTTCCCGTCAATTGAACAGATCGAGAAAGAGAGGAAAAGACTCAGCAGAGTATCAAGCTATAAAAAAGCACTCAGAAGCACAATCGGAACGCTTGTTGTTGTTGCTGCAATTGCAGTTTTGGTTGCAACGCTTATGCTGCCTGTTTTGCGCATTTACGGAACGAGTATGAGTCCGACTTTGAATGACGGTGATATTGTTGTGTCTGTTAAAGGTGCAAGCTTTGTGCGTGGAGAAACCATTGCCTTCTATTATAATAACAAAATTTTGGTTAAGCGAGTCATCGCCATGCCCGGTGAATGGGTCAACATGGATGAGGACGGCTATGTTTACATTGACAGCAAGCGCCTTGATGAGCCTTATCTGGTTGAGCGTGCAATCGGCGAATGCGACATTGAACTTCCTTATCAGGTTCCGGACGGCAGATTATTCGTCATGGGCGATCATCGAAGTGTGTCGGTAGACAGCCGAAGTTCAACCATCGGCTGCATTTCAGAAGAACAGATTGTCGGCAGACTTGTGTTCAAAGTTTGGCCTATTCAGAATTTCGGTAAGTTTTAATTACTCCAAGCGAAAACCCAATGAAAGGAGGCAGGCAAGTGAAAAACTCAGTTGTTACTCAGGTAACAGAGCAGCTATATACACATCGTAAACATCATCGCTGGCAGGTTATAGTATCTTGCCTTGCTTCCGTTGTTGTTTTTGTAACAACCTATCTGCTGATTCTTCCCGCAATCACAATGGAAACAACTCCTTATTGCGGCTATGAGGAACACATTCACACTGATTCATGCTATAGCTGCTTCACAGGCACAACCGCTGAGTCCACCGAAGCTGAGCCGGAAAGCACGGATTTAACTGATACTGAATCAGACTCAACCACTGAAGAAACAACTTTCGCTGAAACCACAACCGAAAACAGTGATATTATTATAGACAGCACAGAACCAACTGAAACAACAGACGAAATCGAATCGGCAACAAGCAGTGCTTGTAATCATGAAAACTGTGAGCTTGTTTGCGGAATGATGGAGCATACTCATGTTGACACCTGCTTTAACCAAACGCACAAGGTCGTGCTTTCTGTTCGCTATGAGGATACGATGGAGACTGACTGGAAGTTTAATATCACAGCTAAGCACAATGATAAGCTTTCGGATTTGATGAAAGACGTTGATACCCTGCCGAACGGCAAAACTGCAATTGAAGCGAAATGGTATAACGCACAAAATGATGAAGAAGTCAGCCTTGATGATGCAGTTTTGCACAACCTTGAGCTTTATTCGATATATGCGCTTGAGGACATCAAAAAACCGAGCGATGGTGCCGCAGAGCCGGATGCTGCCGACGTCAGTGAAGCCGCAACCAACGGTGAAGCTGATAACACAACAGAAAAGGTAACCGTTGAAGAAACAACCGAGCCCGAAAAGCAGCAGCAGACTGTTCCGCTTGAGGATACATTTACATATAAAGACGATAATTTCATAATCAGACTCAACATCAGCGGTGAAGCGTTGCTCCCCGAAGCTGATGAAGCTTTGGCTGAGCCTGAAACCACATCGGAAAGCACAACTGCTGCAGAAATCACTGATTCGGCAACAACCGAAACAACCGATGCAACCTCTGCGAATGAGGATACAACAGAGCTTTCTGAGCTGACTTCAGAAACCGCAGCAGTCCAACCCACTGAACAGGCTTCGACCGAGGAGCAAACCTCGTTGCCCGAGCCAACAACTGCCGCTGATGACGGTGTTATTCCTGTTGAAGCAGACAGGAAATACCTTGTTCCCAAAGTGAAGCGTGGCAGTGAAAAGCTGGTTTTGAGCGTTAAGCCGATTGATGATTCAGATAAAGCATATTCCGAAATTGCCGACTATGCGGAAAACACAAGCGTTGCAGATAATACAATTGCAATGGAAGTTTTGCAGTTCAGCTTGAGCTATGGTAATCAAGAGCTGGATTTATCCGACTGCAAAATTACGGCTGAAATCACGCCGAATAAGTCACTTATAAATGAAGCTGAAAGCCTTGCGCAAAGTGCATCTCAGGATGCGGAAACCGGCGTGGTAATCACTGCTTATGATAAAAATGAAAAAAATAAAGTGACGAACCTTGAAAGCATATATCTCACCGATAACAGGGACAAGGATGATGAGACCATGTTCGTTGATGTCAACAACGGCATGATTGCACTTTATGCAGGCAGCACTGCCAATCCGCAGTTTACCGTTGAGTATTACGCTTTCATTGACAGACTTGATGAAGCAACATCTTCAACGGATGCAACCAAAAAGCTTGATATTATCGACACGAGTGCTGCCGCTAACGGTGGCTCACCGAAGCTGCCTGTAAACGGTGTAACTCCGGTGACAAAGCATCCTTACATAGATGCTAACAATCACGTTGCAGTCAAAAGCGGTGTTTCAAATTCGTGGACAAAGATTTTTGAATCCGAAAACTGTGAATATATCAAAACCCCAAACCTGAACTATTTCAACAAATTCTATGACAGCGCAAACTACACGCTGGCTCAGGTTAAAATTCAGCATAATGTCAACGGTAAAATGGTTTGGCACGCATTTGTAGGCGATTTTTCAAAGATGCACTTCACCAACAGAACAGAAACCGCCGCAGGCACAAACTGGTCGAAGTATAACACTTGGATAAGCCTTGGCGGCAAAGGCAAGGAAAACACAACAGCAACCACAATTTCCACGGAAAACAACGATATTTACATCCTGATTGAGAACGGCACTGTCATTCAACTTGCCTGTCTGCCCACAACCGGCATCTATGAAAACAAAGCCAACTTTTATGACTATGACATAACAGACGGTTATATTTATAAAGCTGCCAGTGCAACTGGTACAAAGTACAATACATCAACGCAAAAGGATAACGACGGCATAACATGGTATGCAAATGTAACTGAACAGGGAATCAACAATCCGAGTAACTATAATGGTAAAGGAACAAAATTTGCATTTGGTAATGCTGCAACAACAGTCGATACCAGTCTTGGTGAATTGAAATGGAATGGCAAAAATACACCAAACCGTGCTAATGCTAATGGTTATAAAAACTGCACATTTGGTCTTGTAAGCAAATTAGATTCCAACGGTAATATTGTTTATGCTGATAATTTGAATGTACCTAATTTGTTTGACGAAGAAGGTGCACCAATAGGTAAAACATCATATAAAGATTATTCACTGGACTTCAACCGTTCAGGCGATACCTATACATTGTCAATGGTAAAAAAAGGTTCCAATCCGGTTACCGGAGATTTGACTTCATTTATAAGCAGAGATAACTGGAACAAAACGATTAAACTTTGGTCTAACGATTATTGGCCTATGGATACAGCGGAAAGTTGCGGAACAGATGGACATGACCTGAAATTTGGTAAGAAAAGTTTGCTATATAAGCGTATGTATTTTAATAGTGCAACGCCTAAATCTTCCAATTTTCCGGTATATGACTTTACTGATATTCACGATATTGACCGTAATGCATATTTCGGTATGCACTATGCTGTTAATTTCAAGCTCACCGAGGACTACGTCGGTCCGCTTGAGTACACTTTCTTCGGCGATGACGATATGTGGGTTTTCCTTGACGGTCAGCTTGTTTGCGACATCGGCGGCGTTCACTCATCCGTTGGTGAATACGTTGACCTTTGGGACTATCTGCAAAAAGGTGACGCAGGCACACATAAGCTCGATTTCTATTTCACCGAGCGTGGTGCATCAGGCTCAACCTGCTGGATGCATTTCACACTGCCGTCAGTTTCAACTGCAACGCCTGAGCAAAACACCGGTGATTTGCGGGTTGAAAAGGATTTGCGTGGTTCAGATGCCACTGACATGGAATTTGAGTTTAACATCCACTTCACTGATGAAAACGGTAATCACCTGACCGATGACTACGCTTATTCCAGATATAAGGCAGACGGTACTTATATCGAAAGCGACATCATCATCTGGGACGGCGGAAAGTTCAGGCTGCGTGGCGGCGAATATATCATTGTTAAATATCTGCCGGACAAAACGAAATATACCATTTCCGAAAACGTATATAACGGGTTCAACACCAGCGTTTCGATTGACGGAGTTGTCACCGACGGTAACACCGCAACGGGTCAGATTGACATAAAGAAAACGAAACAGGTTCTTGTTTCAATCATCAACGCCGCAGGCTTCCGATTACCGGCAACAGGCGGCACAGGAACACAAATTTATATATTGAGCGGTTTGTTGCTGACAACAACTGCTTTGATATACGGATACAAACTTCGGCGTAAGCGTGAAAGGAGGGGCGGCAGAAAAGAAACGCCTGCTTAATCGCAGTGTAAACGCAAATTCATGTTTGCACTCGGCTAAGTCAGCTTTTCTCAAACTCTCTGAGCGTGATGCTGAATGCGTCCGAAATGTATCCACAAAAGAAACAAAAAATATAAAAAATGAAAGGAACGTTTATCATGAAAAACACAAAGAAAATTCTAGCTGTTCTCTTTGCAGTAGTATTGACCTTCAGCATGGCAATCCCGGCAATGGCAGCAGGCAACACAATCACAATCAAAAATACTGTTAAAGACGAAGTTTACACCGTTTATAAGATGATGGATCTTAAAATCAGCGATGACGGCGAAGCT
>JAMPAE010000118.1 GCA_023667385.1 Ruminococcus sp. | reverse complement strand
AATACAGTGCAGCAAACGCTGTGTATGCCCCTGTGGGGACGAATGATTGCCGCAAAGAAATATCCGAATCTGTTTCCGGATAAGGATGCAGAGCGCATCGTAAAAGAATTGGGCGTAGACTGGTCTGACAAGGTTTTATTCCGCCTGCAATATATGTGGATGAACTGCGTAATCAGACAGTACAATCTGTCGTGGGAAATTAATGAATATCTGAAAAAGCATCCCCGTGCGGCAGTTGTGGAGCTTGGAGCAGGACTTTCCTGCTTGCGCAGACAGATGGGCAACAATACGAACCCATGGTATTGCCTGGATATGGAAAACGTAATCGCCCTGAGGGAAAAGCACATTCCAAAAGGTGAACATGAGAAAAATATCGTTTGTGACCTCAATGATTTTTCGTGGTTTGATCAGATTAACTTCAAACCGGAGGACGGAATTGTTTTTACGGCAGGCGGATTGTTCTATTATTTTGAGAAAGAGCAGGTGCGCCGTCTGTTTACAGCCATGGCGGAACACTTCCCCGGAGGAATGATAACTTTTGACGCTGTAAATGCCATGGGTTTGAAAGGCGTAAACGCAGAAGTCAAAATGGCAGGTAATGAAACTAAGTCTTATTTTTCACTTGAAAAGCCAAAAGAAGAAATGGAAAATTGGTCAAATCATATCATCAACGTTACGGAAAAAGACTACGCCTACGGCTATCTGAAAGGTGGCTATACAAAAACGCCGATCACTCGCATCTTCAATTGGGTGATGCGCACATTTCATATGAGCTTTATGCTTCATGTGGAGTTTGAGTGCAGGCGATTTGTTCAATAAATGCCAAGGCTGTCGGCGTGAAGTCGGCGGTCTTGTTTTATAGTGAAACGGATTTGACCCCTATTGACAATTTTTTTGAAATATATATAATTTCACTTGATAATGCTTTTTTTGGATTTTTTCGCATGAATTAAGGGGCTTTTTATGATGTTGCTTTTTTATTTGTCACTTGTTGATACTTTATCAGATAAAGAAAAAGTGGAAAAGATTTATACGGCATATTACGGTCTGATGCTGCACGTTGCAGAAAAATATCTTGAACGAAAGAGCGACAGAGAAGATGTTGTGCATGACTCTATGATAAAGATTATCCGAAATATTGATAAAGTTGATGTTTTTGATGAGTTCAGAGCCAAATCATTTTGCGCCACTGTTGTGAAGCATACAGCAATTGACTTTTTGAGAAAAAAGGAGAATAAAGCTGTTGATTTTGATGAAGAAATAAATCTTGAAAATGCTCAGATAGATCCGTTGGATATTATGCTTGTTAATGAAAGCTATAATGCGATTATTCGGGCAATTGATAATCTCAGTGATATTTACAAGAGTGTCTGTAAGCTCAAATATATTAATGGTTTAAAGGAACGAGAGATTGCGCAGATTCTTGATTTGCCGGTTAAAACTGTGAGTGTGCGAATTTTCAGAGGTAAGCAGATTCTGCGTGAAGCAATCAAAAGGGGTGAGGATGATGGCAGATGATTTAAACGAGGATTTGTTTGACGCCGTTTTGCAAAAAGCTTTTTGCGATTATGAAAGGGCAGAGTTAAGCTCTTTGCCCGACATTGAAATTTTGGCAGAAGCTTATCCGATACCTAAAAAGGAAGAAAAGTTTTTCAAAAGACTTGCTAAAGAAAAAATGTATGGAAAATCGCTTAAAAGAGTTTATCTTGAGCGGGCGGCGGTTGTTTTTGTCTGCCTGATTATGGCTTTTGCAACAGCACTGTTTTCAAGCCCTGTTGTGCGTGCCGCAGTTAAAGATGTAATCATTGAATGGTTTCAAATGTACACATCTTTTGATTTTACAGCAATAAAAAGTAAATCTAACGAGCAGCTTAATTTAAAAGAAGTGAAAATCGGCTATGTTCCTGACGGATATGAATTAACTGATTTTTATGAAACATCCCAAGGTATAAGGTATCAATATCAGGCTGACAGCAAGGAAATGATGGTTGTCAGTATATTCAAAAATGACGGAAAAAAGTTTTTTCTCAGTAATGACGATTTGAATTATGAAAAAACAGAAATCAATTCTTATGATGCTTGGATAGCATACAGAGATGATGTGCCGTCAGGCACGGTAATAATAATTTACGATGAGTTTTCAGTCAGTGTGTCGGGCGATTTTTCAAAAGCCGAATTAATAAAAATTTCTGAAAATATTAAGTGAAAAATGTAGTAATTTGTCCTCCGGATTCGTTTTAATTTATAGATGAACGAAAAAAGGAGGACTTATTAATGTTTTGATTATTTTTGATAATTTTGATCTACAGAGTATTTTTAAAACAAAAGGAGCATTACCATGAAAAAAGTAACATCAATCATTTTGAGTCTGGTTTTAATTTGTTCTTTCTTTGGCTGCGGCAAAAAAATCAATGAAAAAGAAACAACCCCGAACATTGACAATCGAACGTCAGCCGAATTAACCACGCAAAGCAAAAAAACATCAGATCAATCAAATCCAACAGCACCCGCAGAAGAACAAGGCGATTACATCATATACGGAACAGGCGACCAAAATATTTTTATACACAAGGACACTGACTTTGGCTCATTCAAAAATCCTCACAAAATCGGTGACAGCGTTCGGCTG
The DNA here is from genome assembly GCA_023667385.1 of Ruminococcus sp. Taxonomy (GTDB): domain Bacteria; phylum Bacillota; class Clostridia; order Oscillospirales; family Acutalibacteraceae; genus UBA6857. Next base: position 2,851 of record JAMPAE010000118.1, on the reverse strand, counting down.
CGTCACAGCAACATCAACACAAGCTCAACTTATCTTAAAGAAGCTGAAATTTGTGATTATAATCTTACCTTTGAGCAGGTTCTCACAGGGGAAAAGGCTGAGCAGAAGATTAAAGAAACAGCAGAAAATTTTGATGAAGAAAAGTTTTTGCTTGATGAAAACGATGTGTATCTGATAAGAGTGAAGATTAAGTATAACCCCGAAAGTGCAATAAGCGACAGAAAACCGGTTGATGTTTATGTGGATGCTGTGGATTCAGAAGATAAATTTGTTGGTGTTGAGCACAGGCTTGACAACAGTGAATGCACAAGCGAAGCAAAAAACGGAGAAGTGAGCAACTGGTATCCGCTTTTTGTTCCGAAAGGAAAGCAATTCAAGGCGGTGTTTGTAATCGGTGACCCAATGGCTTATCCGGGGCCGTCTGCCAAAGTTTATTATGATGTTCAGGTTAAGTGAATTAACAAATGAGTGCCTGCCGAATTCGACAGGCACTATTATTTTATTCAATAAATTCTTTCTTAATTGTTCCTGCTCCTATGCCGAATTTTCTGCCGCTGAGCGCATATGCCTTTGCCGCTTTCTGAAGTGATGTGGTTTCGGGCAAATTCGCTATATCGGATTTTAACTGCGGAACTTTGTTAATGTTGAAGATCCTTTCATAGGTTTGTGATTCTGAATCAAAATTAGAATGAATGTCAAACAAGCCTGCGAATTTCAGAATGTTGCTGTTGCTTTTCATGAAATTTTGATTGCCTTCATATAGCAGCCAGCTTTCGCAAAAGAAATACTTATAGTTGTATTCCGGAAAGTACGTTTTGAAAAATTCATTTGCTTCTTGAATTGAAGAAACACAACTTTCAAAATTCAGCTTTTCGCCTTGCGGAATGTGTACATATAAAAGCTTATCTCCGCATTTGAAAGGTACATTCGGAATTTTTGACGCATTTCGGGTTGCGGTGAACATTTGAAATTGAAGTCTGCCAAGTTTAAACAATTCAAGCTTAACATGATTTTTAAGCCAACCATAGTTTTCAAGCCCCTTGTTTGAGTTGTTCTTGCACCAAATCCGCACATCGTCAAAGGTGTTTACAAAAATGCTTTCGGGAATACCTTTTGAAACATATTTTTCATAGGTTTTTTCAGCAGCTTTGAGTACAACTGCAAGCCGCACTATGTCATCGCAGCGTTTTAAATGCCTTGTGTTGCCATGGTTCAGCTTTTTTGAAAGGGTTAAAACCTTTTTCTCATTATTGTTTGCACATAAAATAACTTGCGCTTTTAGTTTTTCATCAAGCTTGATTTTGTTAAGCGTTTTAAGTTCCATTATTTAACCTCTTCTTATGCTTCGATAGCCTCAGTTTCTTCATTAACTGCTGCATTAAACTCCTGCTCCTGCTTATAGCCAATGTTATAAATGAAGCGCATTGAAAGCACCATGATCGTTAAGCCGATAATCATAAATACGATATATAAATTTTTGATGTTCAGCGAAGCCTGCGCTGTTTGAACAGGGGAGCTTTCAATGTAACCGACCGACCTGAGCGCAAGAGCGGAAACCGCAGAGCCGATGCCTTGTGCAAGCTTCCTGAAGAATGAATACATCGCATAAAGAGAACCTTCTTCACGAACACCTTTTTTCCTGTAGCTATCCTCAATGCAGTCGGCAACAATTGCCCAAACGATAATTTGGAAAATGCAGTGACCGACATTGACAACCATCAATCCGCCAACATAAAGCACGATGCCTTTTGTGTCCGGAGTAATCGGCAAAAACAGCATGACAACTGCCGCAATGGCACTGACTAAGCCTGAAGTGTAAATCAGCTTTTTCTTGCCGATTTTTGCAACGATGCCTGAAGCAAACGGCATGAATGCAACCAACGGTAAATAGGATGCAATCATTGCAAGCGAGGATTTTCCTGCATCGTTGAAATAAAACTGGAAAATCAGGTTGTTGACGGACATTGACGAATTATAGAAAACGATGACCGCAACTGTTGCAACAGTGATGCCAATCATTGCACGATTAGTGAAAAACGATTTTATGGTTGACACATAGCTGACTTTTTCAACTTTATCCTCACGCACAACTCTTTCGGTGACCATTTTGCGCAGTGCAAAAAATGCGAAGAATGCCGCAATGGAAAATACTATTGTAACCGTGAACAATCTGTTTGAAGCAAGCTGATTGTCTTTATAAACGACTTTCGGAAGAATCATGACAAGCAAAGCCGGAAGTGCGGCACCGATGCTGCGGAAGGTTGAAAGCGTGGTGCGCTGTTTCGGGTCATCGGTGATGACGGAATGCAGTGAGCCGTAAGGTACGTTGATCATTGTGTATGCAACGGACCACAGGCAATAAGAAATCAGGCACCAAAGAATTTTGCCGATTTCGGAAAATCCGTCAACCGGGGTGAATATCATAATTGAAAACACAACAAGCCCGAACGAGCCGATTGAAATCCACGGCATAAACTTGCTCTTTTTGCCGATGTGCATCTTGTCAACCATTGAGCCGATGATGATGTCATTAACTGCATCCCAGACCTTTGAAACAATGATGATCCACGCCCAATGCTTGGCGCTCAGACCAATGCATTGCGTGTAAAACAGATACATATATGACGATACGAGCTGAAACGAGAAATTGCAGCCCATGTCGCCGAAGGCATAGCCGATTTTGTCACTCATGCCGAAAGGCTTGAGCTTTGATTTTGCTTTGTCCATTTTGTGTACCGTGCGCCACAGTTTCACCATGCTGGAAAATGCTCCGCAGAGTTAGCTGTGCCGCTCCTTTCTTCATTTCTCCTGTGTATATAATATATGAAAGCACGCCGTTCTGTCAATGAAA
>JAMPAE010000117.1 GCA_023667385.1 Ruminococcus sp. | reverse complement strand
ATTTATCAGGGTCAGGAAATCGGTATGCTCAACGCAAAATTGCCGACGATTTACAGATATAAGGAAGTGTCCTCTGTCAATACCTATCAACTGTTCAGAAAGCTTGGTTTCACTGATAAGTTCACGATGAAAATTTGTCAGTATGCTTCACGTGACAATGCAAGAACGCCGATGCAATGGTCAAATGCCAAAAATGCAGGTTTCACCGAAGCAGACGAGCCATGGTTTGAGGTTAACCCAAACTATACTGAAATCAATGTTGAGCAAGCCGAAGCAGATGAAAATTCAATTCTGCATTATTACAGAAAGCTGCTTAAATTCCGCAAGGAAAATGACATCGTGAAATACGGTGATTTCAAGCTGCTCAAAACCGCCAAAAAGATTTTCGCCTATATCAGAACCTATCAGGGTCAGAAGCTGCTTGTCATCAACTCGTTCACCGATGCTGAGTTGAACTTCAAAATTTCGCCTGATGAGTTTGATTTGAGCAAGGCGGAGCTTGTGCTTTCAAACTATGACAGTTGTCCGGTTGTTCACAACGGTTTCGTCACGAAGCCATATGAGACCAGAACATACCTGATTAAATAAGCTTCTGCTGAATTTAATTTGCATTTTGTGTATTGCGGGTTAGGTTTTACTTTTGAGTGAAACCTGCCCGCATATTTTAATGTGCAACAGCCTTTTTTCTCTTTATGTGCAGAAAATTTATCAGCAGGCTTTGAATCAATATGCTGAAAGCGACAATCGGAGCATAGCCAAAAGTCACGGCGCAGATGAACATCATAATTGCAAATGTGTGCGAGCCATAAGTCAGCGATTTTGTGAGTGCAGAAAACACAGCAGCAGTCAAAATTGCAACAATAAAAATGCGCACATCCAGCACAAGAGTTGTTGCAACCGCAACAGCAACGCCTTTGCCGCCTTTGAATTTCAGCCAAAACGGGAAGTTGTGCCCAACAGCAACACCGAGGCAGGTGAGAGCCGTCACAGTAAGGCTGTTGGTTGAGCGGAAAATCAGGGTGCAGATGATGACCGGAACAATGGTTTTCATCATGTCACAAAACAGAACGAGCAGCGCAAGCGGCTTGCCGAAGTTCATGAGCACATTTGTTGTTCCTGCGTTGCCTGAGCCAACATTTCTGATGTCAACGCCGTAAAAATGCCTGATGAAAACATAAGAGCTTTGAAACACACCGAAGCAGTATCCGATTAAAACGCAAAGTATCTTTTCCATATATATCACCGTTGATATTCTTGAGCGAAATTCAGGAGATTATTACATAATTTGAATATAAATAAAAAATGCGCTCAAAATATTGTTGGGTGATAGTATGAATTATTTACAAGTTTTGCTGACAACAATTTTGTCAGTGGTTGTGCTTTTTGCAATCACAAGGATTTTGGGCTACAGGCAGCTTTCGGAGATGAGTCTGTTCGATTACATTAACGGAATCACAATCGGTTCAATTGCGGCTGAGCTTGCAATTGCCCCCAAAAGCGAAATCGGAACAATTTTGGTTTCGATGATAATTTACGGTGCAGCAACGCTTTTGCTTTCGTTTGTGACAGATAAGTCGATTGTAATGCGCAGGTTCATCACGGGTAAGCCGATAATACTGCTTGATAAAGGCAAGTTGTGCTATGATAATTTCAAAAAGGCAAGGCTTGACATCAACGAATTCTTGATGAAGTGCAGAAACAACGGATATTTTGATTTGTCGCAGCTTGACACGGCAATCCTTGAGCCAAACGGACGTGTCAGCTTCATTCCAACTGCACTGAACAAACCTGTGACGGCATCAGACATTGAAGTTTTGCCAACTCAGGAAACTATTCTTGCAAACGTAATCCTTGATGGTAAGGTTGTTGAAAGCAGCCTTTCGGCAATCGGTAAGGATCAGAAGTGGCTGATGAAAACACTGTGCGACATGGGCGTGAGCGACATCGGAAAGGTTTTTCTTGCAACTTGCGACAGTAAATTTAAGATAACTTTTTATGATAAAAGCAAGAAGCAGCCAAAGGATATACTCGAATAAATCAGCGGCGTCGGGGGATAAACTCCGGCGCTGCATTTATTATGCGAAATTGCAGTAATTTTTATCCAAAGGCTATTGACAAACTGCTTTTGTTTTGTTATACTCATAACTACCGCATGTATCGGGCGGCATGGTTTGTCATGCCGAAAGTGAGTTTTCTCCGCCTTACTCAGCGAGTCCATAATAAAGGAATGAAAGAAAAATGTACGCAATTATCGAAACAGGCGGCAAGCAGTATAAGGTTGAAGCAGGCGACACTGTTTTCATTGAAAAGCTTGACGTTGAAGCAGAATCAGAGGTTACTTTTGACAAGGTAATCGCAGTTGGTTCAGATGACGGAATCAAAGTTGGAGCACCGTATGTTGAGGGTGCAACCGTAACAGCTAAGGCTGTTAAGAACGGCAAGGCCAAGAAAATTGTTGTGTTCACTTATAAGTCAAAGAAGAACGCAAAAAGAAAAATGGGCCACAGACAGCCGTACACAAAGGTTGAAATTTCAGCAATCAACGCTTAAGGCATGATTCGGGTTAAGTTTTTTTCACTTAACAATGAGCTGAGCGGCTTTGAAATCAGCGGTCACAGCGGCTATGCCGATGAGGGAAGCGACATTGTTTGTGCTTCGGTTTCCTCGTGTGCTTATATGACAGCCAACACCATCACCGATGTCATTGGGGTTGAGGCTGAAACAGAGATTGATGAAGCTTATTTATGCTTCACAGTTGCCGCAAAAGATGCAGCTAAAATCAAAGATGTCATGCAAGGCTTTGAAATGCACATGAAAGCTCTTGCAAACGATTACAGTGATTGCATCGTTTGCGAAAAGGAATTTATTCAATAACAACATGGAGGTGCAAGCAAAATGCTTAAGATTAACATTCAGTTATTCGCTCATAAAAAAGGTATGGGTTCAACCCGTAACGGCCGTGATTCAGAGTCAAAAAGACTCGGTGTAAAACGTGCTGACGGTCAGTTCGTTCTCGCAGGTAACATTCTTGTTAAGCAGCGTGGAACTCACATTCATCCGGGCAACAACGTTGGTAAGGGTTCTGATGACACTCTTTTTGCTCTTGTTGACGGCAAAGTTAAGTTTGAACGTATGGGCAAAGACCGCAAAAAGGTCAGCGTATACGCTGTTGAACAATAATTAATTTTCAATCAAACGCATCTCGCCTGAGTTAATGCTCGGCGAGATGTTTTTTGCATATAGAAATAAAGCTCTGCCGTTGCAACAGAGCTTTTGATTTTTATATAAGTGACTGAATCATTGAAATTACATTGATCATCATCGGGTATTCATCATAATAAAATTCATTGAAAAATTCAGGCCAAATCGAAGTGAACATTTCACCCGCAAAGAAAAACCACACAATTCCAAGAATGAAGCGAACAGCAATAAGGACAATTGAAATCACAATTGAAGCAATGCTATAGGTTTTCGACTTCCTGCCATACATTTCGCTTTTTGCAAAATCGCCCATGCGCATTGCGGTTTCATGATTATTATAGTTGACAAGCGACAAAATTGCAAAAATAATGCCGAGAATGTTGAAATTCAAGATGCTTGCAACAATTGCAATGATTGGCATGGTGTTGGTATATTTTGACGGTTGACTGCGATACATCGGCTGACCATAGGGCGAATTGTTGTTAAACGTACCGTTAAAATTGCCCTGTGGAGGCACATTGCCGTTAAACGGTTGCTCTTGATTCGGCGGCACCTGCCCGTCAAAAGGCTGCTCAGGTTGGGACGTTGGCGGTGCAAGCTCTGCGCCGCAGTTATTGCAAAATCGTGCGTTATCATCGTTATATGCGTTACATCTGTTACAATACATAATTAGTTAACCTTTCCGACTGCGAAAGTGATATTTTTTGTTTGCGCAGTCATTATATAATAAAAATATACCCGTAAGCTTAAATACAATTAAAGTTTTTTAACTTCTGAATTTATTTTTCAGCGGTATCGGGAAGCTGAATGCAGATTCGCCGTTCATCAGCCATTTAAGTGAGAATTTTTCAAACACACCATATCCGCCCGGCATCGCTTCATAGAAAACGGCAAAGCAACCGTCGGATAAAGATGTGATGCACGAATAAGCGAAGAAATTTTCAAACTTGCCGCTCACTCCTTCTGCATGAAGCCTGCGCTGTCTGAGCCAGATGATGCTTTTATCATCATTGACGCAGCCAATGGTGAGCATACCGCCAAAGCGTTTGCTGTTTTTTTGATAGTTTCCTGAAGTGTTGCAGGCGATGATGTAATCCTTTGATTTGTCCATTTCTGCGGTATATGTGTGTTTTGGTACTTTCAAAAATGACTTTTGGCATTTGACGGCGGAAAGCTTTGTTTTAGGCAGCTTTTTCCACGTTTCACCGCCGTCTGTGCTCATGCTGAGCGGAGTTTTGCCAAGCTTTTTCTGCCTGCCAAAGCACAGGATTGTTCCGTCTGACAGCTCAATAAGCTGGGTTTCATCAATGTTTTTGCTTGGATGAGAGCGCTTCCACGTTTCACCGTTGTCATCGCTGAACAGCACTGCGGTGTTTTTCAGGTTATAAACCGGGGCGAGGATTCTGCCGTTTTTGCTGCTGTCACTTTGATTTTTCAGCCTGATTGCAACGCCCGGACCTGTTCCGAGAAAAATTTCGTTTTGCTTGACCTGCTTTGTGATGTCCTGCGGCTGATTCCATGTTTCGCCGTTGTCAGTGCTGCGAAGCACCCAAAGGTAGCTTGTGACAAGGGCACTGAGCGGCGCAGGCTTTGTTTCAACACAGGGGTATTTTGAAAAAAGTTCGCCGTCTTTATCGGGACCTACAATGCGTTTGGTAATTTCAGTCGGGTTATCTAAATCCAAAACACCCTTGTTCATTGAAAGAAAAACATTGCCGCAGTATATGTCCTTTCCGTCACCTCTTTCGGGAATGAGCGGAGGACATTTTTCAATGTAATCAGGCTCTCCAAGTGCGTAATATAAATCACCTGCGGTTTCATATGCGCAATCTGCACTGTGATTTTTCGGCAGATAGTAATTTGTTTTTTTGCCGTCAGGCGTATAGACAAATCCGTTTTCACGAACAGTATAGGCGCTGCCGAGCGTGGATTTTTTATTTGTGCCGACTTTTGAATTGCCCTCATAGAGCGCAAAATATTGCTTGCCGCTGACTTCAACATAGCCTGAGCCTTTTTCAACCCAGTTTCTTTTCATCAGACCTCTTGATTCGGGGTACACATCAACAATCATGAGCAAATCGCCGTTTTCACATTCAACAAGAATCGGGTCAATTGCAAATGCGCTGGAAAATTCGCCGCCATGCTGCGGAGCTTTGCTGACAGGCAGGCTCAGCGTGGTTTTCATCTTGTCGAAGGTTTCGCCGCCGTCGGTGCTTCTTCTTGTCATGACCTGAATCCTGCCGCAGTCTCCGCCGCTTTCCGACATATCAAAAGCTGCCAGCAC
>JAMPAE010000116.1 GCA_023667385.1 Ruminococcus sp. | reverse complement strand
AATAATAAATGAAAAAGTTGCCCAAAATGAGGCAGCTTTTTTTGCTTTTTTAACAAGAAATTGCTTTTCGTGCCTTGCTGATTCAGATTCAATTGACACAATGCAGTTTGCTGTGATGATACTGACAATTTCAAGGACTGTATTTGATTTTTAATAATCAGTCATTATCAAACTCCTATGCATAAAATCAGCAAAAAAAATAATAATATTAGGGCAACATCGCAACAAGAAGAAAATGCAAAAGGAGTAAATATACATGAAAGCAACAGGAATTGTCAGACGTATAGATGACCTCGGCAGAGTTGTTATCCCCAAAGAAATCAGACGCACCATGCGTATCAGAGAGGGTGACCCGTTGGAAATCTACACCGACACCAATGGGGAAGTTATCTTCAAAAAGTATTCGCCGATTGGTGAACTCGGACCTTACACAAAGCAGTATGTTGAAGTGCTCAATCGCTCAACAGGGCTGCCTGCAATCATCTGCGACAGAGATCCCAGCATCGCTGCGGCAGGTATACCGAAAAAAGACGTGATGGATAAGCGCATTTCCCCAATGGCAGAAAGCTACATGGAAAAGCGTGCGAATTACGTTTATGAAACCGATAAGGATGAGTTTACCGTTTGTGATACAGTTGACAGAAAGGTCAGTGTGCTCAGCCCAATCATCGGCGCAGGAGATGTCATGGGTGCGGTGATGGTGCTCACCAACGGCAACGATGCGGCGCCGACCCAAACTGAAATTAAGCTTGTTCAGGTGGCGGCAGGCTTCCTCGGCAAGCAAATGGAAGAATGACAACAGATTTAATCTTAAAAAATGCAACAAAAAACAGCAGAACGAAATCTTATTTATCGTCTGCTGTTTATGTTTTTCTATTCATATTTCTTGCTGTGATACCCACTCAATGAAGCTTGAAATGAGTGCCATCTGTTGCCCGCTCATGTTGGTGATGTTTTCTGAAATGTAGAGACTGAAATCAGAGGGAGTCAGCTCGGTTTCAGAGCCGAGGAGAAGCGCATTCGGTGTTGTTTTTAAAACCGCACAAAGCTTCATGAGCACGTCAATGCTGAGCACAGAAGTTGCACGCTCAATGTTGGAAAGATATTTTTCGCTCAGACCCGCCATTTCCGTCACTTCGGTTTGTTTCAAGCCAAGCTCCTTGCGCCTTTTTGCGATTCTTTTTCCGACTTGTTTATAATCTACATACATTTTTATCACCCTTATTGAAATTATAATTTATACATGAATATAAATAAACCTACTAAAAGTCGAAAAACACTTGCAAATATGATTTAATATGCTTATAATATGAATAATCACCTTAAAATGTGAAAAGTGCTTTGCTGAATTTTGATGAAAGGAAAAGACGTTGAAATGAAAAGTTTGTTAAAACAGCTTCTTTTGACAGCTTTGGTAATTATTATAGTTGCCACGGCTGATTTTATGTGTGTGAATTGTTTTTGCGGTCGGGTGAGTGTGCCTGATGATGCGGCATATTTTAACGGGCATATGTACCGAGCCTTTGAATCTGATGTTTCGTGGGTGCAGGCGGAGCGGCTCTGTCGAAAAATGGGCGGTCACTTAGTGACGATTACAAGCCGCAGCGAGAATGATTTTGTTGTGAAACTGATCAATGCAAATAAAAACATCACCACCTGTCATGTTGGTACTTACATCAAAAAGAGAAGAAATTTCACCTATGATTACGAATGGGTGAGTGACGGCGGCGGATTTGTTAATGCTGCTTTTTCGCTATTGCGCTTTGGTGTTTCCGATTTCGTGAGTGTTACCCGCACAGGAAAATGGTGTCTTAGCAAGGCTGACGGCAGCCAATCAAATGGTTACGTATGCGAGTGGGAGTTCGGCAGGGTATGCGGCATTGAGCAAAGCGGTGCTTCGGCCTCCTGTGCTGAAATTTGTTGGCAGGTCAATCGGCTTGCGAAAAATTATGTGCTTTACAGTTATGATGCTGCGCATGGAAAATATGTTGAGCATCAGACTACAAAATGGCCTCATTTAACAATTCGTGGTCTAAAAAGCGGCAGGGTATATAAATTTGCACTTTGCATGACAGTAAACAGCGGTAAGGCGAAGCAGAGACTTAAATGTGTATATTTCAGTGTTGTGACTGCTCCAAAAAAAGCAGAGCGGCTGAGCTTCAAGGATAAACAATTTCTAACGTGGAAATCGGTTTATGGAGCGGACGGCTATGATGTTTATAAGCTTGACAGCAACTCAGGTGAATGGAGAATCATCGGCAGCGTGAGAGAAAGCAGCTTTAAAATCGGCATAAAAATAGGCAGTGCAGTTCAACAATATAAAGTCAGAGCGTTCAAAAAATCAACCGGCGGCAAAAAGTTTTACGGTGATTATTCGAATGCTGTGAAAAGGTGAAAAATAACAGTTAAAAACAGTGCGGTTTGCGCTTTGCAAGCCGCATTTTTTCCTTTTTATGTCCCTGATTACTTGACTTTTTCAATCTATGCTTTATAATTGTTTAAATAGGTAAAGTGTTTATATAAATCAACCGAAAGGCGGACGAAACAATGAAAGCAATCGTAACCGTAACAGGAAAAGATACAACCGGAATCATCGCAAAGGTCTGCACAAATCTTGCGGATAATAAGGTGAATATTCTTGATATAAGCCAAACTGTTATGCAGCAGTATTTCACAATGACAATGCTCATTGACCTTGAAAACAGCGAAAAATCTGTCACAGACCTGAGCGAAGAGCTTGCCGAGCTTGGCAAAACAATGGGGCTTGTCATCAGAACTCAGCGTGAAGACATTTTTGATTTGATGTATAGAGTGTGAGAGGTGTTTCGTTATGTATAATATGCAGGATATTATCTCAACGCTTGACATGATTGATCATCAGCATCTTGACGTGCGCACAATCACAATGGGTATTTCCTTGCTTGATTGCTGCGATGAAAGCATCGAAAGGGTTGCCGATAAGATTTACAATAAAATTACATCAAAAGCAAAGCACCTTGTTGAAGTCGGCGAGCAGATTGAAAAGGAATTTGGAATCCCGATTGTTAACAAGCGTATTTCCGTCACGCCGATTTCGCTTGTTGCTGCCGCCTGCAAGGAAACCGACTACACACCGCTTGCAATTGCACTTGATAAGGCGGCAAAGACTTGCGGTGTGAATTTCATCGGTGGTTTTTCAGCGTTGGTACACAAAGGCTTCACCAACAGTGACATCAACCTGATTAATTCAATTCCGTCTGCGCTTGCATCAACTGAAAGGGTTTGCTCAAGTGTTTGTGTTGCAAACACAAAGGCAGGCATCAACATGGACGCAGTTGCAATGATGGGTAAAATTATTAAACAGACTGCCGATTTAACAGCAGATGAAGGCGGCTTTGGCTGTGCAAAGCTTGTTGTTTTTGCAAATGCAGTTGAAGATAACCCGTTCATGGCAGGTGCATTTCACGGAGTGGGAGAGCCGGAATGTGTCATCAATGTTGGTGTAAGCGGACCGGGCGTTGTTTATCATGCACTTCAAAAATGCAAGGGTGAACCGTTTGATGTTGTTGCTGAAACAATCAAAAAAACTGCATTTAAAATTACACGTATGGGTCAGCTTGTGGCTCGTGAGGCTTCATCAAGGCTTGGCGTGCCGTTTGGCATTGTTGACCTTTCACTTGCTCCAACCCCTGCCAAAGGCGATTCTGTTGCACGAATCCTTGAAGAAATGGGGCTTGAAGTTTGCGGAACTCACGGCACAACCGCTGCACTTGCAATGCTCAACGACGCAGTTAAAAAAGGCGGCGTAATGGCAAGTAACCATGTTGGCGGACTTTCCGGCGCATTCATCCCCGTCAGTGAGGATGAGGGCATGATTGCCGCTGCTGTTTCAGGCGCATTGCATCTTGATAAGCTTGAGGCCATGACCTGCGTTTGTTCGGTTGGCCTTGATATGATTGCCGTGCCCGGTGATACATCAGCAAGCACCCTTTCCGCAATAATCGCAGATGAAGCTGCAATCGGCGTTGTTAACACAAAAACAACCGCAGTCAGAATCATCCCTGCTGTTGGCAAAAAGGTTGGAGATATGCTTGAATTCGGCGGCTTGCTTGGCTCTGCACCGGTTATGCCTGTGCACGAATTTTCATCAGAAAAATTCATTGCAAGAGGCGGCAGAATTCCCGCCCCGATGCACAGCTTGAAGAATTGAGTGCTGTATAATGAGAAATGAGCAGTTATGGTCGCAGGCAAAACAGATGTGTATTCAGCTTTTATCCTGCGCAGGAAAGTAATTGTTTCTAATTCCTAATCAAAAAAGGTGATAACATGAAAATCATAGACATAATAAATGCGGATAAGCCCTCGCTTTCATTTGAGGTTTTTCCGCCGAAAACAAGTGATAAATTTGAAAGCATCAAAACAGCAACCGAGGAAATTGCAAAGCTCAGCCCATCGTTTATGAGTGTAACATACGGTGCAGGCGGCGGAACATCTGATTACACAGTTTCAATTGCGTCAAATCTGCAAAAAAGCTATGGTGTAACAGCACTGGCACATTTGACCTGCATTTCCTCAACCAAAGAAAAAATCCATGCTCAGCTTGAGCAGCTCAAAGCAAACGGAATTGAAAATATCATGGCTTTGCGTGGTGATATTCCCGATGGCTTGGAAATGGATAAGCTTGAATACCATTATGCAAGTGAGCTGATTCGTGAAATTGTTCAGGCCGGCGATTTTTGCATCGGCGGTGCGTGCTATCCTGAATCTCATCCTGAAAGTGAAAGCTCGTTTGAAGATGTGAAACACCTTAAAGAAAAAGCAGACTGCGGCTGCCAGTTTTTCACAACGCAGATGTTTTTTGACAACAACGTGCTTTACAATTTCATGTATCGCATTCGTGAAGCCGGAATCAGCGTTCCTATTGTTGCAGGAATCATGCCTGTTACCAATGCGAAATCAATCAAGCGAATTTGCAAAATGAACAACTCGCTGCTTCCGCAGAGATTTGTCAGAATTGTTGATAAATATGGCTATGACCCGAAAAAGATGAAGCAGGCAGGCATTGCATATGCAACTGAGCAAATCATTGACCTTTATGCAAACGGCATAAATGCTGTTCACGTTTATTCAATGAACAGACCTGACGTTGCCGAAGCAATTAAAAATAATATCTCGGAGATAATCGGATAATGACAGCAAGTTCAATTGAGCTTCGCTTTGCCTCGTTTGATGAGGTTGAAATCAACAAGGCTGAAGCTCTTCGTTATATGGGCTATAAAGCGAAAGTCCCCCCGGATGAAATCGAGGGGCTTTTTTCGCTGTGTATGGATCTTCTTCGTGATGCCGTATCATTCAAGGCATGCTTTACGAAAGTACCGCTGAATTTTTTTGGCAATGGGAAAATTGATCTCGGCTTCGATGTTGTTCAAAGCTTTAATCTTGAAAAAAATCTCGGTGGCTGTGACGAAGCCTATCTTTTTGCGGCAACGGCAGGCATTGCAGTTGACAGACTGATTATGAGATACAGC
>JAMPAE010000115.1 GCA_023667385.1 Ruminococcus sp. | reverse complement strand
ATGTGCCGTCACTGTTTTGCTCCTGCATTTGCGTATTCATTGCGGCTTGCTGCATCATCTGTTCACCGCCCTGATTTGCAAACATCATTGCAATCTGCTGTGCCAACTGCGGTTCATATCTGCTTGCAAGTGACATTGAAATGTTCAAAAGCTGCTGAACCTGCTGAAACAATGTTCCGTTCTGCTGTACCCTGTCAATAACATCCTGCTTATGGTTGAAATCCATCATTTCAAGGCAAGCCAACGCTTGATCTGTATTCTGCGGATTGAATATTCCTGCCTGATAGAATTGCAATGAAAGCTCATTCTGACTCATTTTGCTGTAAGCAGTAGCCTTTTGTGCAGACACTTCAATGTCAAACTGCGGCACACGATAGCCAAAATCAATACCGAACTGCATTTGCTGCTGCGGCTTTATGTTCGCATTTGAATAATCAACAAAATCTTCTTTGCCGTCCGTGCCTGTGATTCTGAACTGACGTTCAGTGTCATAAAACTGCCTTATAAGCTCTATAACCTGATATGTGACTTCCTTAAATGCTTCATAGGTACTTGCAAGGCTGTCTCTTGAGGTTTTACCTGCCGACTCCTGAAGTGCTGCAATTGCCGATGCAGCCGTAACACCCGATGATGCAGAACCGTTATTAACATCTCGGTTTCCGCTTGTTTCTTTCAGTTCCTCAATTTTATTGTTTAAAACAGTCACACAATTTGACGGTAGTCCGGGAACAGTAATCGGAACAATGTTATCTTCGCTGACACTGCCCGCAACATGAACAAAGTCCTTGCCGTAATCCGCAAACTCCTCCTCATTGATTGCACCGTCATCTCTCACAAAGAATCGGGGACGTGAACCCATAAGCGCATTTTTGACAATCGCATGATTCAACAGGTCTATATCTTCCTGCGTTGATTTGCAAATGTCAATGAACGAATAGCCACACGGTGACCCCTCAATGACAAAAAGCGGATCAAACACAAACGGGAACTGTCCGTGGTCATACCAACCACGCTCGGCAATACTCTGACCGACTGCCTGCATCAGTTGTTCACCTGTTGCAGGGTTAATCAACGGCTCTCCGCTCTGCGGATCAAATGCAGGTTCTGTCGGCACTTCGGTTTCATTTTCCGTTGCATATAACACAATATTATCAACAAACTTGCAGTAATGCAGCACAGTTCTGCCGTTTTGGTACTTTTTATAATACCAATCAACAACCACCACCTTGTCAGATGTATCAATGTTGTCATCATAAATATACTCAGCAATATCTATGCTTTTTGCAATCGTCTTGTCTTTAAGCTGCGGATAAATCTGCTCAAGCTTGTCCTTATCCACCAAAGCAAGATGAAACATCTCTTTTGACTGCTGAATGTTCATCACGCCCGGCTCCCAAAACAAATTGAGAATATCAACCTTTTCAACGGATATATCTCCTCGCCCCTGCTGCTTGCCTGAATCCCAAAACACACCGTATACGCCTGTGCCCTTGACGAGCTTATACCATGCACATTTTGAAAAAGTTTTATAAAATCCGTTCGATTCAAAAACAACAGGCACAATACTTGAAAGCATAGTAGCTTCATGCTTGTCATCTCGCTCCTTCGGTCTGATATTAGCCTCGGGGTAGCCGTCCATCAAGTCAGCGTGTTTAGATAAAATAACGTTCCACAACCACGCAGTCGGTGAAACTTTGTCCCTTGTCGCTTTCTGCTCCCAATGTCTGAGCTTGAAAAACTGCTCATTTTCAATGATACGGTTTTCAAGGTCAGCTTTTGCAGACTTGTACTTTTGCAGCCTTTCTGCAGCGGCTCTGATTTGATTTTCGCCTATTGCTTTGACGGGTTCTGCTTGTTCGTTGTTCAACATGGTTTCATAATCCATATGTTTCACTCCCTATATGTTATATCTGTTTTTCCTGCGTGCGTTCATATCCGCAAGCATATTCAGCGGATCGTCATGCACATCAGGTGTTTTATCGTTTATTATTCTCGGTTTAATCGGTCTTGACATACAAAAATATCGCCATTCATCCGCAACATGGTCTTCAAGTGATGTGTCTAAATCTTCGGGGTCTGTTTCATCATAAAGCAAAAGCGGAATTGTGCGTATAAATGCCTTGCAGTTTTTGAACACATACATCATCGGATAGCCGTTTTCATCAAACTGCAATCTGTAGTGACACTGCATCCAACCTGCAATGCGTTTATTATCACCCGGTGTAAAATACACACCACATTTTGACGCTGTATCTGCAATTGATTCCCCTCGGCTTGTATCCCATATTGACGGGTCGGCAACGCCTGTTATGCGTTTGCCTTTCAAATACGGATGCTGTGCTTCAATCTCCGCAATTCTTTTAAACTGTTCAAGCGGAGTCCACTTTACGCCCTCATTAGGCTCTTTTCCGCATCCGTACAGTTCTAAAATGCGGTATATAACGCCATCATTATCAACTGCCCACCACGCACACGAAAAGGGTTTGTTATATCCGAAGTCATAACTGCGGTATATATTCATTCCTCTTGGGTTAAATTCATTGATGACATGAGTCCACTGTCTGTCGTCATAATGCTCAGGGTCATCCGTAAATTCTTCAAAAAACATACCCTCAAAAATGTTCCAATCACCGTAAAGCCATGCCTTACGAAGCTTCGGAGGAAGTGCTTCAAGCTGTTTTATGTAATCGGGCTGACTTTTCATCAATGCTATATTATCAGACGGCAATGCCTGAATGAAAAAGTAATCATCAGGATTTTCTCCGTCCTGATATTCTCTGTCAATGAATATCCTTTTCAGATACCCGTGTCCCTGTCCGCCCGGGTTCATCGTATAATACATTCTCTTCGGAAAATTGTTTACACCTCTGAGGCAGGCAAAAATGCTTTTCATCTGAAACTCTGACAACTGCCCTGCCTCATCAAGAAAAATAACATCATATTCCATGCCCTGAAATTTTTCAAGGTCTGCATCATTTGCACAATACATGAATTTAATTGTCGAACCGTTGATAAATGTCAGCATTTTGTTTGTATCGTTATATTTTGCAATGTTAACGGTTTCAGATTTCAATGCATTTATGTGATTGCTGAATAACTCGGGATATGTTCGTCTGACAATAAGCATTTTAATTCCGCCGTAAGCAAGGGCAAGAACCTTTGCCTTTGTTCTTATCGACCAACTTTTTCCGCCGCCTCTTGCACCGCCGTAGCCAGTATGTTTGGCTTTCGCCCTCATAAACTGAACCTGTTTAGGATTGATGAGGGAAAAATCTATATTATACGTCAAAATCATCACAGCCTTTCGGAAGCACAAATTCAATATTTATGCTTTCCTGCTTTTTCTCTTCTTTCGGAATGTTATACACGTCACGCATGACTGCGGCAAGGTCTTTCAATGCACCTGTCATTTGCCTTACAGCGGCAGTGTTGACGGTTTTCAATTCAACTTCATCAATCGTTCCGTCCATATGCGAAACAACACGTCTTTGAAACTGTTTCGGGTCTTCAAGTGCCGTTTTTATCATCTCAGCCATGTTGTCCGCAGCCGCACAAAGATGTGCTAATTTGTCACTTTCTTTCTCGGCTAATTTATCTGCTGTTTTTGAGGACACTTTGCGGACAAATTGCTGTCTTTTCAAAACCCAGTCATGCTCCTTGCCGTAACGGCTGACAGCCTTTTCGCTTTTGCCGTATTTTTTTGCAAGCTGACGGTAGCTGATTTTCGTCCGAATATACTCAGCCTCGATGGCTGACCATGACTTATTTTTGCCAGCCATCTGTAATCACCCCTTGATTGTTATTTTATGGATTTAATTGAGGCAAAACTATGACATCAATCTTCATATTTTTCCGCAAGCATTTTCGCAATAAGACAATCGGACCATCCATTGTTACAATATTTCGTCATATACTCTTTCCATTTGCCCTCATCGGCAAATTGCAACGACAACGATGTGTGTTGATTTACGCCCTCACATATCAGCCTTTTATGCTTAGATGTATTCTTTGATGCAATCATGAAAAACGGGCATTTAACATCAATCGGATAATAATTCTGTTTGACTTGTTTTGATTTGTATTCCAACTTACTCAAATGCAGCTTATTGATTTTACAGTTGACGCTTTTTGCAGAACGGCGAAGGAGTGCAGCAATATCCGCTGCACTCATACCTTTTTCAAGCGAACTGATTAACAATTCAACCTCCGACTCATTCCACTTCCTTTTCTCCTGCATCATCAAAACACCTTCTCACATTAACAATGCCTTTTTTGCTTCTGTATAACTTGTCACCTTTTTTCAGAAATTTGTCATAAGCGACTGTATGTAATTCATATCCCGTTGAGCCGTCAAGTTTTCTGTAAGGCATCAGAACCCTTTGCACCCACTCAGGCATCGGACTTGTTCCGACAATATATTTTTCACTCATCATTCCCACCATTCAAATTCAAATACCAAAGTATAACTTTCATTGCTTCCTTTGCTCCATGACAACAAGCCGTATAATGACCGAGCTTGCATAGCATATCAAGCCATGTTCTTTGATTTTCCGTAAGCCTGCCGCCTTTTTCACGTTTTAGTTCGATATATAAACTATGGAAGCCGCCACGTGATACAGGCAGACATATGTCAGGAACACCGGGCTTTAATCCCTCAGTTTTCATCTTTGCACCCTGCCACGCTGAACGCTTGCCCTCATTCGGAACGTGATACATTGCTTTAAGTTCGGGATATTTTCCCTTTTGCAATTCTGCCCATTCAAATAACAGTGCCTGTTCTTCATCCTCTTTCATATTTTTTGCATACATTGCGTTGTCTTCATCAAGCGTCATTCGCTTTTATCCTTTCTCCAACCTATTAAATCTGCTATTCCGATGTTTTCATCTGCACAAATATGCACATCTGTTAAAGTTGGAAATTGTAATGAAGTTTCTGCACCTACACATAATTTTGCAGTATCGTTTATGACAAGATTTCTGTCAGGCGTCCCGGTATTATAAAAAGTTCTTCCGCATAACCTGCATTTGAAGAAGGCTTTGTAATAGTCACTTTGTTTATGATTCATTTGCTTTATCCTCCTGTTCTACACCTCGCCATTGCCATAAATCCGTTGATTTTTCATTAGATTTGCTAATCCTAACATCATTACGCCGACAAGCGCTGCAAACATCTGTATGTATGTGAGAACATAGATGACAACCTCCATATGGAAGTATTGAGTTTTCTCTCAAATTCTCCACTGCCTTATCCCTATTGGCTGTGACGGCGGCAAGCCGAGATTCGAGTTGTTCAAGACGTTCAGCAGCAGATAAAAGCATGTTATCCGTACAAACGGTTACTCCATATTTAGAAATGTATTCACAATCAAAACAACAAGAATGTTTTGCACATTCACGCATTTTTTTAATCAATTCCTCTGTTGTCATTTTCATTCTCCTTTCGGTGGTTCGGGCAGTGGCATCCAGTGGGTTGGAGTGTAATACACATACATTGAACCATCAGCAAGAAACCAA
>JAMPAE010000114.1 GCA_023667385.1 Ruminococcus sp. | reverse complement strand
GTAACCTTGTCCTTGAAATTACAGGCTCTGCAAAAACAAACAGCAACAAGATTGCAACAATAACAACAAAAATTCCTCATAACACGCTTGAGGGTAAAAGCTTTACATATCGTGTTTTGAACGGTGAAATTACTTTCAGCGATCCGTCAATTGTGACAACAACTTTTGCTGCTGCGGAGGTTGCAGTTCCCGTTGAAGCTGCTTATAACGTAAGCTCAGACATCATGATTGTTGGCAGCGAAAGCACAAATATCTATGTTCATGACATCAACGGTGAACCTGCCGGCGGTGTAAGCATATATGACATAGATGATGATTCACTTGTTGGAAAAACTGATGTAAACGGCGTTATCAACACCACTGAATTTACAAAATCAGTTCAGAAGATTTCACTTTATGCAATGAAAGACGGAGCATATTCATTCAAATATGCAACTCAAAGCGCAAAACCTGCTTGCAGCAATGACGGTGCACCTGAGCATATCCTTGTCAACGCATCGGAAAACGGCTCAAGCTCAAAGAACATTGCATGGCTTTCAAATCCGCTTGCAAGCGAGGATAAGAGCCTTATTCAGGTTGCCCTCAAGGCTGATTACGAAAGCAAGGGCGATGCAGCTTTCGTTGAAAAGTCAGGCACAAACAAGCTCTATTCAT
Source organism: Ruminococcus sp. (assembly GCA_023667385.1). Classification (GTDB taxonomy): domain Bacteria; phylum Bacillota; class Clostridia; order Oscillospirales; family Acutalibacteraceae; genus UBA6857. Next base: position 4,864 of record JAMPAE010000114.1, on the reverse strand, counting down.
TCTATGGTAATTCAAACATTGAAAAGAACTACGTTGTAAGAATCAACACAGCGAAGCTCACCGGACTCAAGGGTAACAGTGAATATGTGTTCAGAGTTGGTGACGGCAAAGTTTGGTCAGAGATTAAGTCATTCTCAACCGCATTGAAAAACGGAGACACAAACTTCTTCGTATTCGGTGACATTCAGGCTCAGGATACAACCAACATCTCAAACCTCATGAAGGCAGTTGCAAATGACGGTGTTGATTACGATTTCGGCATTCAGACCGGCGACGCAATCGAAACTGCAAGTATTTATTCATATTGGGATGAGCTTCTTGATGTGTTTGCAAACGAAAGCATCAGCGGCATTGACCTGCTTCACGTTCTTGGCAACCATGAATTCATGGGTGACCCGAACGGTGATTCATCAATTTCAATTTTCAATCTTCCTGATAAGGAATTTTACTCAGTTGATTACGGCAACGTTCACGTTTCTGTGATTAACTACACCGCAATTGAATCTAACCTTGATGCAGCACTTGATTGGCTGCTCAAAGATGCATCAGCATCAAAGGCAACATGGAAAGTTGTTGCAATGCATGTTCCGCCTTATAACACCAACACCGGTGATACCCATGCAGCTTTCACAGAAAAGTTCCCGAAAGTTGCTCAGGAAGCAGGCATTGATTTTGTTTTCTCAGGTCACGATCATTCATATGCAAGAACTGCTCCGATGACCGATCTTAAAATTGACAGAGACAACGGTATTACATATTTCATCTGCGGTTCATCAGGCGAGAAATCATATGGTGTTACCGTAAATCCTGAATATAACTTCGAGGTTGCAACCAATGAGTATTCATCAATTTATCTTTCAGTTTCAGCAACAGATTCAAAATTCACTGTTAATACATATGACGTAAACGGTGATTCAGTTGTACTCTTTGATACATACTCTGCCGATAAGAAGGACGAATGTGCAACAAAGGGTCACACCTATGAATATTCAGACGGTTACCTCTCATGCTCAGTTTGCGGCTATTCAACCCGTGTTAAGCGTTATTCAGGCTTTGCAAAGGATGCTGCAACAGGCAAGAATATGTATTTCATCAACGGTACCTCGAAAGTAGGCTGGCAGCTTATTGATAATGACTATTACTACTTTGACGCAAATGGACTTGGTGTTTCAGGCACACAGACAATTGACGGTCTCAAGGGCTATAAGTTTGATGATAACGGCAAGCAGATCGGTATTCTTTTCGTTAAGGATTCAAGCGGCAACACTGTCGGCTATCGTGGCGGTCAGATGCTTCACGGTTGGGAGGAAAGCGAAGGTGCACTTTATTACTTCTCAACTGCTGACAACGGCTATATGCGCACAGGCGTAACCTTGATCAGAGTCAGAACCGGACAGAAGCTTGAATATACATTCGGTAAAGACGGTAAGCTTACCAAAGGCGCATTCCTTGAAAGCGAAGATGGCACGCTCTATTATTGGGGCAGCGAAGCGGTCGGAGGCTGGCAGGATATTGACGGCAGCAAATATTACTTTGATCCAAGCACCGGCTTTATGGCAACCGACAATTCAGTCATTAACGGCGTTGAATATGCATTCACAACAGATGGCAAACTCGTTCACGAGGGTTCTCACGATTGGGTGCCATGGCTTGTAATTGTTAAGCCGAACTGCACTGTTGACGGCGAACAGCTTTATGTTTGCCCAATTTGTGAAGAAACCAAAACAGTTATCACTCCGGCAGGCGGACACGTTGATCAGGATGGCGACGGCAAGTGCGATGTATGCAAAAAATCGCCTGACAGCAATTCAGAATCAAGCAATGTATTCTACAGGATGATCAACAAGCTTCTTGTTGTCTATCGCTGGCTTGTTAAAGTTTTTGAAAAAATGTTTGGAAAATAAGTTCCATTCTCCCTCCTCGTTTGAGGAGGGATTTTTTCATTTTAGCGCTTGATTTAATTTCGATTGTGTGCTATAATCAAGCAAAATTTAATAGATGATAGAAATACGGTTTGAAAAGTTGTAAGCTGAGTAGATGAAAAGGGAAATCCGGTTCGAATCCGGAGCAACCGCCATTACTGTGTTTGATCAGATAAAAGCGTCGGCAATGAGGCTCTTAATGAAGCTTTGTGCAGATGCATTTGTTGATATATGATCATTAGTCAGAACACCTGCCGTATTTTTAGGTTAAACGCAAACTTTGGTGAGAAGAGTGCAGCCGATTTATCAGATGCCGTATGAGCGGCTTTGAATTTGCACTTCTTCTCTTGTTTTGTTTTTGTGTAAGTTCAAAGCCTTGTGCCCTTATGTTTTTCCTGATGGTCTGTTGTACTCTTTTGCCTTGAGTGAAAGAGTATTTTTTATTTGGAGTGATGCCGCTATTTCAGATGATAAACGCAGTCAGTTGTGCGCTGATGAACAAATAAAACAATCCGAGGAGGAATAAATTATGAAAAACAAAGCAAAAAGAATTTTTGCGTCACTGGTGGCAATTGTCATGTTGCTTTCCATGACGCAAACAGCAGCTTTTGCCGCTGATATTGATTCGGAAATTAATGTATCTGAATCTCAGCCGCAAAACGAGGCAGATGAAATCATCACAACTTATGAACAACTCAAAGCCTTTGCTGATAGGGTAAACAACGGTGATACATATGAAGGCAAGCTTGTTCGCCTTGATGCGAACATTGAACTCGGCGGCGAAGCAAATTCATGGACAGCAATTGGTTCATCAAAAACGCCCTTTAAAGGCACTTTTGACGGAGGCTATCATGTAATAAACGGTTTGTACATCGCATCAGGGTCATATATCGGATTTTTTGGTGCCGTAACCGGCGGTACAGTTAAAAACCTTGTTGTTAAAGGTGAAGTTAAAGGAAGCGCTTCTGTTGCAGGCGTTGTGGGCAGCTTGAGTGCAGGCTCTGTAATCAATTGTGCAAACGAAGTGAATGTTTCCGGTTCTAATAACATTGGCGGCGTTGTTGGTGCAGTGAGCGGTGTTTGCGAAATCAGCGGTTGCAGAAACAGCGGAAATGTTTCAGGCACAACCGGATATATTGGTGGTGTTGTTGGCTCAGGCTCAAATTCAACAGTAATAACAAATTGCTATAGTACCGGTGTTGTTAAAGGACCTGCAACTGTTGGCGGTGTTTTCGGAGGTCATAAAGCATATAAAACCAGTGCTGAAAATTGCTTTGATGTTGGCAATGTTATTGATTCAACAGGAAAACAGAATAACATCGGTGCTGTTTCAGGTGCAACAAAGGGCGATGGTGTCAATTGCTATTATCTTGCAGGCAGTGCAAATTACGCAGTCGGAAGCACTGCAAGTGCCGACGGCATCAAAACAGCAGAAGAGATGAAAGCTGCTGATTTTGCCGCTTTGCTTGGCGATGCATTTGAATCAGGTGCAGCTCATCCTGTTCTTGCATGGGAGAAAAATATCAGCACAGCTAAGTTTGTTCGTCCTGCATTTAGCGAAAAAACAGAGCTTTCCGCTCAGCTTGCAAGCTACATCAGATTGGCAGTAAACAGCGCAAAAGTGAATAATAACTTAGCTCCAACTGATTCTTTGCTTGGAAACAGTGAGTATCTTTCGGGCGCAAGCTCAACTGCAACCGACTGGATGGCTCTTGCAATGGGTCGCTTCGGCTATCGTGACATTGACGGCACTTATCGCTATATGATTGATGAAGATGGCTACGATGCTTATCTTGATGCAATGAAAAGCTATATTGAAAAAACCTATGCAGAAAACAATGGCATTTTGCACAGTGTCAAAGCAACCGAATGGCATCGTGCTGCTGTGACAATTGCTGCCTTGCAGGGTAATCCGCTCAGCTTCGGCACTTATAACGGCAATCCAATAAACCTGATTGCAGACGGAAGCTATAACTGCGTTGTGGATGGCGGTGTTGGCAAACAGGGCATGAATGGCTTGATTTGGGGTTTGATTGCGCTTGATGCAGGCAGTTATGATGTACCAAGCGGTGCAAGCTTCACAAGGGAAAAATTTATTGAAGAGCTTCTCAAGCTTCAGTTGACAGATGGCGTTAACGGCAACGAATACGGCGGTTGGGTGCTCGGAGGCTATGGCAGCAGCTCCGATGTTGACATCACCGCAATGACAATTCAAGCACTTGCACCTTATTATAATGACGACACGGTTTATACCTACACAAACGCAAGCAGCAAAAAGCAGGTTTCAAAAACAGTCAGACAGTGTGTGGATGAGGCACTTGACAGGCTTGGTTCAATGCTTAACAGCGATGCAGGCTTTTCTTCATGGGATACCGGCAACGTTGAGTGCATCGCTCAGGTTGTCACTGCACTTTGCAGCATTGGAGTTAACCCGGCAACGGATTCACGTTTCATCACCCAAAAAGGCGAAACTTTGCTTGACGGTATGTTGAAATTCCGTTTGGATAACGGCGGATTCTGTCATGTTCACGGTGGTGGCTGGAATTCAATGGCAACCGATCAGGCAACCTATGCGTTGGTTTCTTATTGGAGATTTGAAAACGGACTTCGCTCACTTTATGACATGAGAGCGAAACATACAAAGAATTTTGAGACTGAAATTGAAGTGGCTGAAAGCGCAATCAGCGAAATTCCTGAACCAACAGCAAGTGATTACAAAGCAAAAATCAAGCTTGCACTTGAAAAAACAGATGCAATATCCCTCAATGAAAGACGTTATATCAGCAATTACGAAACCCTTGCAACAGCACTTTCAATTGCCGGCGGCAGAGAAAAGCTTGATACTGATGAAAAATATGTCACTTCCATTGAAGTGACAAAACTCCCAAGCAAAGACAGCTATTACACAGGTGAGAAGTTCAACAAAACAGGCATGGTAATAA
>JAMPAE010000113.1 GCA_023667385.1 Ruminococcus sp. | reverse complement strand
GCTTCTCAGTATTATCCTCACCATATTCAGTGCACCATTTTTTAATCAGCCACTCCGGACAAGAATATTTTATGCTCAGGTACTCAGTGAAATTACTTTTATCAGGCAAAATTAAGCCGTTTTTTGCAGCCCTGTGAAGCACTGCATTAACAAGCGAAGAAGCATAGGCACTTTTGTTGAGCTTTGTGAGCTTAACGCTTTCATTGACGGCAGCAGAGGTCGGAACTTTATCCATGAAGAGCAACTGATAAGCGCCCATGCGAAGAATGATAATGACCTCCGGCTTGAGCTTTTTCAGCGGCTTAGTGAGATATTTAGACAATTGAAAGTCAATTGTAAACCTACGCTCAACAACGCCGTAAACCAACGCAGACACAAAGGATTTGTCCCTTGTGTCAAGCTGCGATGAGGAAAGAGAAGAATCCAGCATAAGGTTTGAATATGCGCCGTCTCTTTCAATTTTCATTAGTATTTCAAAGGCAACCTGCCTTGCTGTTTTTTTCATGTGTGAAGCAATATGCGAAATCACGCACTATCCTTTCATCTATTTCTGTTATTCTGCCGATTAAAGCGCAAAATCAGCCTCAAAAGAGATGCAATTGCAGTCAGAAGTGCTGCGACATAAGTCATTGCGGCGGCTCTGAGCACTTTTTTTGCTCCTGCTTGTTCTTCTGAATAAAGCATACCCGTTTCGTCAATCACTTTCATGGCACGTATTGATGCGTTAAATTCAACAGGAAGCGTCACAAACTGAAAAAGTGCAACGCACGCATAAAGCACAATACCGATGTCAACAAGGATACCGAAATTCATGAAATAGCCGATGATTGCAAGCCAAATGCCAACTGATGAGCCAATATTTGCAAATGGCAGAATTTTATTTCGCAATTTTATCGGAACATATTTTTCAGCGTGCTGTGCAGCGTGTCCGGCTTCATGGCACGCAATACCAACAGAAGCAATTGAAGCTCCCGCAAACACCTGCGGTGAAAGGCGGATGACATTGCTGCGTGGATCATAGTGATCCGTTAGACTGCCGCCTATCTGCTCAATTCTGACATTTGTTATTCCGTAATAAGAGAGAACCCTTTGCGCTGCCATTGCACCTGTGATGCCCTGACGGTTTTGAATTTTTGCCATTTTTCTATAGGTACCCTTGACGTTTGCCTGCGCAATGAGCGCAATCAGCATTGCAGGAACAACCAAAATAATATAGTAATAATCAGGCCAAAAACCCATAGCTATACACCTCTTTGTCAGGCACCGAGAACAGTACCTTTTTCAATTTTCACGCCGTTAAGGAATGCAGCGGCGTCCATTCTTTTTTTGCCCTCAAGCTGAACATTTTTCAACTCAATGCAGTTGTTATCACCGCAGCAGACGATTAACTTGCCGCTGAAATCGACGATTTCCCCTGCTTTATTGTTTCCTTTTTTATTTGAAAGAACCGATGAATGTATTTTTAAATTCTTGCCATTTAACTTTGTTGAAGTACCGGGCCAAGAATAAAGTCCACGAATTTTATTATGAATGTTTTTCGCTGTATCATTCCAGTCAATCACGCTCATGTCCTTTGAAAGCAAGCCGACGTTTGTTGCTTTACTGCTATCCTGCTTAACAGGCTTCAGCTCACCTTTTTCCAAAAGTTCAATGGTTTCCATGAGTGTTTTTGCGCCGAGCGGAGCAAGCTTTTCATACATAACTTCGGTTGTGTCATTTTCACCGATTGGCATTTTGTTGACAACAAGAATGTCGCCAGTGTCAAGCCCCTCATCCATCTGCATTGCAGTCACGCCGGTTTCAGCGTCACCGTTGATGACTGACCAATGAATCGGAGATGCCCCCCTATATTTTGGAAGAATTGAAGCATGAATGTTGATACAGCCATATTTCGGGAAGCTTAGAAAATCGGGTGGCAGAAGTTTGCCATATGCAACAACAACCACAAGGTCAGGGTTAATTTCTTTGAGAATTTCAACGCCCGTGCCGTTTCGCAGCGTGTTAGGCTGGAAAATTTTGTAATCGTGTTTGAGCGCTTCGATTTTCACGTCCGGCATTTTAAGTTCTTGCTTTCTGCCGACAGGTTTATCAGGCTGGCAGAATACACCAACGACCTCATGTTCAGATTCTGCAAGCACTTTCAGGCAGTCAACGGCAAAATCAGGCGTGCCCATGAATGCGATTTTCATATGTCACTATCTCCCCTCAGACGCTCATCTGTGAGCCTTCTTACTTCATCTGCGTCAAGCATTTTTGTCACAAAATCGGTATACAGATGTCCGTCAAGGTGATCAAGCTCATGACAGAAGCATCTCGCCCTGAGCCCCTCGCCCTTATAGAGGCACCATTGACCTTTTCTGTTTTGAGCTTTAACAACAACGGTGGTTGGCCTTTTAACAAGCCCCCATTGGTTCGGTACTGAAAGACAGCCTTCCTCGGCTTCTTCTGTTTCTTCGGATTTTTCAATAATTTCTGGGTTGATAAGCTCCATCAAGCCTTTTCCGTCATCAATGTCAACAAGCACCACTCTCCTGAGTATGCCGACTTGAACAGCGGCAAGACCTGCTCCCTCCGCCTTATAAAGCGTATCTTTCATATCATCAAGCAAGGTCCAGAGTTTTTCATCAAAATGCTCAACCCTGCGGCTGGTTTTTCTGAGAATAGGATCTCCGACTGTGACTATATTGCGAATTGCCATAATTTTCCTCCAATGTAATTAAACTAAATTCGACGGATTTATATCTGCCGTGAAAGTAACGTTTTTATATGTATTTGTTTTTCCAAACTCAATGAGTAAACGTGAAATAAGCCGGCGGAAAAGCTTGCCGTTTTTGCATTTTATTATGATTCTGTATCTGTATTTATTGCTCACCTTGGAAATTCTCGGCGGCATTGCGGGAAGTATTATCAGCTTGAGCTGTTTATATTCGCCTTGAAGCAATTCAGTCATCCTTGTCAGGAATGCTCTTGCAGCCGAAAATGCAAGCTGCTCGTTTTCACTGACTGTACCGATTGCACATATATCGCAAAACGGAGGATACGTCATGAATTTTCTGATTACGATTTCGTTTTTAAAAAAGGTTTCATAATCCTGATTTTGTGCAAGGCAGATAATATTGTTTTCAGGTGTCATGGTTTGAATGACGGCAACACCTTTGTTTTTGCCCCTGCCTGAGCGACCGACAACCTGCGTGAGCAAATCAAATGTCAGCTCCTCACTGCGAAAATCATCATTGTTGAGTTGCTGATCTGCATTTATAACACCGACAAGCGTTACATTTTCAAAGTTCAAGCCCTTGGCAACCATCTGAGTGCCAAGCATTATGTCATAATCGCCGTTTCCGAAATCGGTCAGGCTTTTTTCAAACACCTGCCGTGAAACTGCAGAGTCGGTATCCATGCGTAAAACCCTTGCATCGGGGAAAATTTTGCTCAGCTCCTCCTCAATCCTCTGCGTGCCATACCCTGCATAGCGTACACGCTCTTTTCCGCATTTTGAGCATTTCGATGTAAATTCAGTTGAATATCCGCAGTAATGGCACATCAGGCGGTTGTTTGCCCTGTGGAAAGTCAGTGATATGCTGCACGATGGGCAAGTAATTACGCTGCCGCAATTGTCGCAGGCAACAAATGTGTTATACCCACGGCGATTAATAAGCAAAATTGACTGCTTTTTTTCTTCGAGATTTTTCGCCAGCAAATCCTGAAGCTCAATGCTGATGCTATATTTATTCCCTCTTGCACGGTCGTTTTTCATGTCAACAACGGTGACTTCAGGCAAAACTGCACTGCCATATCGCTCGCTGAGCTTTTCAAGTGAATAAGTACCCTTTGTGGCAAGGGAGTAAGTTTCAATGCTGGGTGTTGCAGAAGCAAGAACAAGCAGTGCCTTGTGCCATGCGACTCTGAATTTTGCAACATCACGTGCATGATAACGTGGCGATGACTCGGATTTATAGGTGTGCTCCTGCTCCTCATCAATCACAACCAAGCCGAGGTTTTTAAATGGCGCAAACACAGCGGACCGAGTGCCGACTGCAATGTTTGCTTCGCCGTCACGAACACGCCTGTATTCATCTTTACGCTCGCCCATTGAAAGTGCACTGTGAAAAATTGCAACTTGTGAACCGAAACGTCCTTTAAAAATTGCCATCATCTGCGGGGTAAGCGAGATTTCAGGCACCATGACAATGACTTGTTTGCCATCGGCGAGCACATCATCAATCAGCTTGAGGAAAACCGAAGTTTTTCCGCTGCCGGTGATACCGTAAAGCAATGATACACCGCCGCCGTTTCGATATTTATCAAGAAGATTACAATATGCCTGCGACTGCTGAGTTGTCAAAATGATGTCATCTTTGGCATTGCTATCAATCAGGTTGACCTGGGGAATACGATAGACATCGCAATCACTTATTTTTATTATGCCACGCTTATCAAGGTTGGACACAACAGCGGTTGAAACACCAGTGAAATAGCAAATTTCCTTCACGCTCGCCGAGCCAACGTCACGCAGAACATTAACAACGCTGCGCTGCTTTTCAGTGAGTGAATCCAAAACTGAATCGACCTCAGCTTCGTCAACAGCAAGGCTTGCTGTTTTCACGGATAAATTACCGACACGGGTAACGGCCTCATAGTTTCTGACAACAACTCCTTTTGCAGCAAGACGCTCCAGCACGCTGCTGCTTTCATCCTCCTCACAGGCTGAAAGGATGTCCTGCTTTTTCATGAAGCTTGCCATGTTGAGCATATAGCCGTGAACCTTTTGCTCAGCAGGTGTGAGATGAATATCTTCATCAGCAGTAACTGCAACATAAGTAACATTCATTTTGAGGTTAAACCCTGTTGGAAGCTGAACTTTTGCGGCCTCAAAATAAGTGCAGAAAGTTCTGTCCTTGAGAAAATGTGCAATTGCAACCATTTCATCGGTCAGCAACTGTGTTTCATCAAGCACTCTCAGAATTTTTTTATATCTTGAATCCGCTTCGGCACGATACACCGAAAAAACGATACCCTGACGTTCAGCTTTGCCTGCACCGAAATTTACTCCCACACGCACCCCAATTTTAACCTTATCAACAAGCTCATCGGGGATAATATAACTATAGAGAATATCAAAATGATATGCAACATTTTCCACAGCAACATATGCGAGAAATTGTTCCATACCATTTCACTTCCTTATAATTATTTGTTAAAAATCAAATATTTCTGATTTCTTCCGGCTCAACAATCTGAAGCTTCTCATCAAGAAACTCATTGAGAGCATAGGAAACCGGCTTCTGAGTGCCGCATTTTTCTTTAAGCACTTCATCTTCAGCAACAAATCTTGCTCTTTTGGCAACTGCTGTAACAAGTGAATAGCGGCTTGTGTGATCTTTAAGTAAATTTCTGAGATCCGGATTAAACATTTTCAATTACCTCACATATATAAATTCATTATTGATTAATTATTGACAAAACTTCATTAACTGCATCATCAAGTTCATCATTGATGAATGTATAATCATAATCGCAGGCTCGTTCAATTTCGCT
>JAMPAE010000112.1 GCA_023667385.1 Ruminococcus sp. | reverse complement strand
ATGATCAGGGCGACATATATAAAAGCGAATATGAAGGACTTTACTGCACGCCGTGTGAATCATTTTGGACGGAATCACAGCTTGTTGACGGCAAATGCCCGGACTGCGGACGTGAAGTCAAAAAAGCAAAGGAAGAGGCTTATTTCCTGCGCCTTTCAAAATATCAGAAGCAGCTTGAGGAATACATTGAATCAAATGACAACTTCATTTATCCCGAAAGCAGAAAGAAAGAGATGCTCAACAACTTCATCAAGCCCGGACTTCAGGATCTGTGTGTTTCAAGAACCTCGTTCAAATGGGGCATTCCTGTTACATTTGATGGCAAGCACGTAATCTATGTTTGGATTGATGCACTTTCAAACTACATCACCGCAATCGGATATGACCCGGACGGCAGCAGTGAGCAATATAAAAAATACTGGCCGGCAGATGTTCACATCATCGGCAAGGACATTGTTCGCTTCCACACCATTTATTGGCCGATTATGCTCATGGCACTTGGTGAGCCGCTTCCAAAGCAGGTTTACGGCCACCCATGGCTCCTTTTCGGCACAGACAAAATGTCAAAATCAAAAGGCAACGTAATTTATGCTGACGATCTTGTTAAGCTCATCGGCGTTGACGCAGTGAGATATTATCTGCTTGCTGAAATGCCGCACGCAAACGACGGCTCAATTTCTTATGGTACTATCATCGAAAGATATAACTCTGACCTTGCAAACACACTTGGCAACCTTGTTAACAGAACAATTGCAATGACAAAGAAATACTTTGACGGCGTTGTTCAGAGCGCAGGATGCACTGAGGAGCTTGACAGCGAACTGAAAACTGCCGCACTTAAAGCAGTTCAAAAAGTTGATAAAAGCATTGCAGATTATCACATGGCTGACGCTGTTGAAGCGGTTATTTCACTCGCAAAACGCTGCAATAAATATATTGACGAAACTGCTCCGTGGACACTTGCGAAGGACGAAAACAAAAAAGAAAGACTTGGAACTGTGTTGTATAATCTGCTTGAGGGCATACGCTTCATTGCAGTGCTGCTGACTGCTTTTATGCCAGACACTTCAAAGGCGATTCTTGATCAGATGAACTGCAACATTAACACTTATGAAAGCCTTGCTTCATTCGGAGCGCTCAAGGAGGGTACTGTTGTTGGTGAAGCAACTCCCCTTTTTGCAAGAATTGACGCAGAAAAAATGATGGCTGACATTGAAGCAAAGCAAAAAGAAGCCGCCGCAAAAGAAAAGACGATTGAAGAAATTGAGGGTGTTGCTCAAATTTCGATTGATGATTTTGCAAAGGTTGACTTGCGTGTTGCCCAGGTTGTTGACTGCGAACCGATTAAGAGGGCGAAAAAACTGCTCAAGCTCACCCTTGATGACGGCACAGGCAAGCCGAGAACTGTTGCTTCGGGTATCGCAAAATGGTACAAGCCGGAGGATTTAATCGGCAAAAAGGTGATTGTTGTTTCCAACCTCAAGCCTGCCGTGCTTTGCGGCGTTGAGAGTCAGGGAATGATTCTTGCGGCTGATTGCAGCGATGACGATGTTAAGGTTGTTTTCGTTGACGGCATGCCGAACGGAGCAAAAGTAAGATGATGTATAGCGGTATTTTTGACACGCATACACATTATGATGATGAAAAATTTAATGAGGACAGAGCCGAGGTTCTGTCCTTTATTAAAGAGCACGGTGTATGCAATATAATTAACTGCGGCTGTGATTTGAAATCGTCTCTGACCTCAATTGAGCTTGCAGAAAGGCATGATTTTGTCTATGCGGCAATCGGAGTGCATCCAAGTGAGGCTGAAGATGCAACCGATGCAGATTTTGAAAAGCTGAAAAAGCTTTATTCACATGAAAAGGTTGTTGCTGTTGGTGAAATCGGACTTGATTATCACTATGACTTTTCATCAAAAAAAAGACAGCTTGAAGTTTTTGAATATCAGATTCAGCTTGCCAATGAGCTGGATTTACCTATTATCGTGCATGACCGTGAGGCTCACGAAGACACGCTGAATCTTTTGAAAAAGTACAAACCCAAAGGGGTTGTACACTGCTTTTCCGGCAGCGTTGAAACTGCAAAAGAGGTGCTGGGCATTGGTATGTACATCGGACTTGGCGGAGCAGTAACGTTCAAGAATGCCAGAAAGCCCGTTGAAGTTGCAAAGTTTGCTTCGAGCGACAGAATACTGCTTGAAACGGACTGCCCTTACATGGCTCCTGTTCCTTTCAGAGGGAAGCGCTGCGATTCATCGCTGATTCCCCACTCTGCTGCCGTGATTGCAGGAGTACGTGGCGAGGATATACAAGCACTGATTGACAATTGCAGAGCAAATGCAGAGAAACTATTCTTCAACAAATAAAAAATCCCACCGAGTTTTTCGGTGGGATTTTTTGTCAGTGCTTGAAGCAATTGTTATATTGTGCCGCCCATTTGGCAACCTTCGCACGGTCATAATTTTTTGGCATGGCGGCGGTGACAGCGGTTGCTTTGAGAAGCTCTTTACCCATGCGCAAAACTTTTGAAAGCACCACTTTGTTGCCGAGCAAGCCTTTGAGCTTGACTTTGATGTCATCGGCCTTCATGCCGCCGAGCATTGACGCAAGGTTGGTTGAATCGGCGCCGATTGTCATGTCATCAGCATTGAGGATGCCGGTTTCAAAGATATAATCAAGCTCACTGCCCTCAAGCCTTGTCAGCATCAGCTTAACGCAGGCAAGCGGTGCAAGTCCATTGCCAATTTCATTATAGAAATCAAGCTGATATTTCCAAAGCGTTTCAGCACTGTAGCAACACTGTGTATCGGCAATTACTGCATCGGCAAGGATTCTGCCGGCTTTCAGGCTGTTTGCAATGCCTGACCCAATGATTGGAACAGTCATGAATGCACTGTCGCCAACTGCGGCATAGCCGTCGCCAACAAGCACAGCAAGCGGCTGACGAACGGGAATATTGACAAACTGACCGCCTCTGACAAGTTCAGTGCCAAGGCAGGCTTCGGTTTCTCTGAGCACGGCAAGAGTTGAGTTAACCTCGTCCATATCAAACGGCTCAAAGCGGCCGATTAAAACATCGGTGTATTTTTCTTCGGCGGCAACCCATGCAATACCAAGTTTGTTTTGATGAAGCAGCATCACCTTGAATTTATCCTCATTGACCTCTGCGATTTTGTTGTAAAAACCACGGTAAACATAGAATTGCTCATACTCACCAATGTTGTTCTGAATTCCGAATGATGGCGGCAGATTGCTTCTGATTGGGGAGTTGATACCTGCGGCGTCAATGACTAAATCTGCATACTGAGTGCCACGGTCGGTCACAACACCAACAACACGGTTACCCAAAAGTGCAGGTGCTTTCACGATGGTGTCAAAAACGAACTTTACACCTGATTTTTCAGCGTGGGCGATGATGTGAGCATAGATGTCACGGCGCTCCATTTGAATTTCAAGCTGATCAGTCGGTGTATTCTGACGCAGAGCAACAGAAAATGACGGACCAAAAAAAGTCATATCGTGCTTTAAATTGAATTTATCTTCAGATGGGATGTCCATCTGAGCGGCGTTGAAACCTTTTTTATCGAAAATATCCGTCCAGTCATATCCCATGTTGTTCCTTGAATTTTTTTCAACAACTGTGACATCGAAGCCACGCTTTGCCAAAATTGCAGCGGCGGCAATTCCTCCGTGGCCGCCTCCCGCAACGATAATACGTTTTGCCATAGCTATTTCTCCTTAAAATTAAATTCTCCGTATGTTAATAATATCACAAAAATGCGGCAAAAACAACAAAAAATACCTGCCGATTTTCAGCAGGTAGATTATTTTAAAGTATGATGCAAATCAAGCCGCTGCATCCCTCGTTAATGACTCGCTCAAGCGTTTCCTGAAGTTTGATTCTGGCATCAACCGGCATATGATACAGCTTATTGTGAAGTCCCTCATTGACAAGACTGTTGAGTGATTTGCCGAAAATATTCGATTCCCAAATTTTTGACGGATCTTCTTCAAAGCCCTTGAGAAGATACATAATAAGCTCTTCAGACTGCGTTTCCGTGCCGACGATTGGTGCAACCTCAGTTGTGATGTTTGCCTTGAGCATATGAATCGAGGGTGCGGATGCCTTGAGTCTGACACCGTAGCGGCCGCCCTGCTTCATGATTTCGGGTTCTTCAAGGCTCAACTCCTGCATGGTTGGCATGACAATACCGTATCCGGTCTTTTCAACTTCGTCAAGTGCCTCTTTAAAGCGCAGATATTCCTTTTGCATTGCTGAAAGCTCAATCATGCTGTTAAACAGCTCCTGATCGTCCTTAATTTCGATTCCGCATTTTTCTGTCAGCACCTTATAAAACAGCTCTGATTTAACAGTCAGGTTGATTTTTATGCTGCCGTCTGAAAGATCAACCTTATCAACCTTGCCATCGGTGATGTCTTCAACCTCAAGCATTTTTGAAAGAAACTGCTTGGAATCCTTAACTTTTTTCATCTCTTTTGCTGCTGAATATGCCGCTGAATAAATTTCCGAACGCAGCCAGTGATTCTTATCAAGCCTTGAAATCCACGGTGCAAAATTGATTTTCATTTCACGAACCGGAAATTCATAAAGTAACAGGCTCAAAATCTCGGTTATCTCCGCTTCATCAAGTTCCATGCAGTTAACAGGAATCACACCGACGGAATACTTTGCGCTAAGCTCAGCAGCAAGCTCGGTTGCAGCCTTGCCGTGAGGATCGGTGCTGTTGAGCAAAACGATGAACGGCTTTTCAATTTCCTGAAGCTCTGCAATTACCCTCGCCTCT
The DNA here is from genome assembly GCA_023667385.1 of Ruminococcus sp. GTDB lineage: Bacteria > Bacillota > Clostridia > Oscillospirales > Acutalibacteraceae > UBA6857. The sequence continues at coordinate 731 of JAMPAE010000112.1, read as the reverse complement.
GCTTCGGCATACTCCTCACGTGGTATATCACCGATTGAGCCATCGGTTGTGATTACAAGACCGATTGTTGAATGTTCAGTAATTACCTTTTTGGTGCCGATTTCAGCCGCCATGTTAAATGGTATATCCTTATCGAACCACGGAGTTTTCACCATTCTTGGGTTATCATTTTCGATATAGCCGAGCGAGCTGGGAACTATGTAGCCAACACAATCAATCATTCGTACATTGAATTTTGTTGTTTCATCAATTGTGAGCTCAACCGCATCCTCAGGGATAAATTTCGGCTCAGTTGTCATGATTGTTCTGCCTGATGATGACTGCGGAAGCTCGTCAACCGCCCTTTCACGCTTTGCATCGCTTGATATATTAGGGAGCACCAGCACATCCATAAATCGCTTGATGAATGAAGATTTGCCTGTTCTGACAGGACCGACAACCCCGATATATATGTCACCTTGCGTACGCACTGCAATTGAATTATAAATGCTTTGATTTGTCATAAACATTCCTCCATGCTCAACATTTTCTCTTTGCTAATTGATATGCAAACATGGTGTTGTTTATGACAGGCTTATTTAAAACAAGCGGCGCTCATGCTTTTTTCTGTTTTTTTCCAGCCACTTGTAAGCGTCTTTCAGTTGCCTGTTAACTTCATCACAAACTTTCTTGTAAATATTTTCATCTGATTTTTGAACAAGACTTTCAAAAAGCTTCGGCGTATATGTTTC
>JAMPAE010000111.1 GCA_023667385.1 Ruminococcus sp. | reverse complement strand
CGGTAACAGCGTATGGATCGAACTTAAACGGTTCAATTTCGCTTTCGGCAAGAACTGCTTCATCAGCCTTTTCTTCAAATGTATTTTCACTTGGGCCAAATGACGGCAAGTCATCGGGCACATCAATGTCATCAACAACAGGGGTAATGATTGAAAGCAGACGCTTGGTTTCCTTTCTGAATTCAGCAACCTCCGCCTTCATTGCAGCAAGCTTTGCATTTGCCTGCTCAAGAATATCATCGCAGGTTGTTCTTGCTTTTTGAGCGTCAACATAAGCGGCAGAAACAATTTTTGAAGCTTGCTCGTTTGCGTTGGCAATGATTGAAGCCGCCTTTTCGTTAACAGAGACAATATATGCTTCTGCCTCCTTCGCTGCCTTTTGAAGCACAACGTCAAGCTCGCTTTGAGCTCTTGAGTGATATGAATCAGCTTCGGCAGTCTTTTCAGCAACGTAAGCATCGGTTTCAACCTTTTTCTGATTAAATGCCTGCTCGGCTTCTGCATTGGCGTCAGCAACAATTTTTTCTGCTTTTGCGGTGGCGTCCTTGATGGTTTCGTCAGCAAAAGTCTGAGCCTTAATCATTGTTGTGGCAATTGCATTTTTTCCTTCGTTATATTCCTCGACCAAATTTGCCAAAGAAGTAAATTTGCTCTTTAATGCAGAGTTTTCCGAAAATACTTCGCTGTATGCGGTATAAACTTTTTGCTTGAAGTTATCAACTTCAGAGGCTTTATATGTACCTCTGCCTGCCGGTTGAAAATTGAAATTTTTAATCTGGTTCGGAACCATCATGCTAAACGTCCCCCATCTGTTATTTTTTATCCTATGTCTTATCAATTAAAAGAATGAGCCTTGATTCACCTGCTCATAGAAATCGCCTGCAAGTTCAATTGACTGCGGAACAATCAGATAAATGTTATCAATGATTGTTTCGGTTTTTGATTTATAGATGTATCTTACGCCGTCAAGGAAGTGCAAAACACACAGTGCTTCATCTTTGCCAAGCTTGCTCATGTCAACAAGCACAATTGCGTCCTGAGCAATCATACAATCGGCAATGTTGCGTGCATCATCCGGATCTTCAAGGAAGAAATAAACAACCCTTGCAACCTTTGCTGCCGTTTTTGCATTGTTGTTATTCATCTGATAGATGTTGCTGTTTTGCTTTTTGGTGAACTTTGATTCAAACGATGCGCCTGAATCATGGCTTTCGGCTGCACGGTTAAATGCTGAATTTGAAGAATAATCAAAATCAAACTTCGGCTGAGAATCAAAAGCTGAAGTGTTTGAGCCTTCAAACTCCTCCTCGTCTATATCATATTCATCGTCATCATAATAAGCTTCGTCTTCATCAGAAACATCAGCGACGCTGAGAAACTTATCTTTTAATCCATTGAGAAAATTACTTTTCATGGTCGTCCTCCATTTTATTATTTAAGGTAACACGGCTTTGATACCGTGAGGATGCGCAGTTAATTTTTATGATAAAGCAATGCGATTGCATTTTAATATAATCTCGGTCCGAAAATCGATGAACCGACTCTTACCATTGTTGCCCCGCATTCAATCGCTTCTCTGTAATCTCCCGACATTCCCATCGAAAGAACAGACATATTTATATTATCTATATTTTTACCCTTTATGTCAATAAACAATGAGTTCATTTTGTGAAAATATTCACATAATTTTTCATTATCTTCGCAAATTGGCGGAATTGCCATCAGTCCCTCAACTTTTATTGCTTCAAGAGAAGCAATTTCTTCAATCAAGGGCATCACGTTTTCAAATGAAATTCCGCTTTTACTTTCCTCATCGCCAACGTTGACTTCAATCAGGCATTTTGTGACAACGTCATTTTTAATGCTCTGCTTTGAGATTTCTTTTGCAAGCTTCAAACTGTCAACAGACTGTATCATGGATACCCTGCCGACAATTTGTTTGACTTTGTTCGTTTGAAGATGTCCGATGAGATGAGCATCACAATTGCCAAGCTTGAGATATTCCTCCTTTGACAAAAACTCCTGCACCTTGTTTTCACCGATGAGCTTAATTCCGCAATCAATTGCGTGGTTGATGAAAATCGGCTCAACAGTTTTGGTAACTGCCATCAGAGTAATATCGTCAGCGGTACGTCCGCTTTTTTTTGCGGCACCCTCAATCTGTTCGCTTATATATTTGAGGTTGTGTTCGATGTTTTCGAACCTTTCCTCAACCGATAAATTTCTTGCCATGGAGATTTCTTCCTTTCACGATTACTTTGTCATATTGCTGCAACTGCTTGTCGGAATCTGCGGTTTCACCCTCCTTGACCGGAGCGGAAATGGCAACAACATAGGATTCGGTGCTATATAAAATTTCAATTGGCTTGAACACGGCAAGGTTGCCTGCGTGAACATAAACACCGACAACTCCGTTTTCCGATACCACAGCGTCACTGTTGATTTTGAAGCCGTCATAGCTGTTGATTGTTATGTTGGAGGTTTCTTTTCTGAGTTTGAGCAAATCGCCATTCATCAGTGAGCACTTGAAAACAACCGCCATTGTGTCCGAGTTGCGCTCGATTTTTTTGACAACCATCTTCACGTTGTGGATACCTTTATCGGAAAAATCAACGTTAACAGTTTCGTTAGTTTTGAGGTTTGCTCCTTCGGAAACAGACATATTGCAAACAAAATACCACACGTGCTGACCAACAATTTTGCCAAGAGCGTTGTTAATTTCTTTCGGCTCGGATTTGAGCAGTTTGTCAATCTGTTTTGAGGTTATGTCATCAATTTTATTATAGTTAAACGCTTCCTCATATCCGTCAATATCGCTGACAAAATACCCCGGAAACGGCGCTTTGACACTTCCCTTTCGTGCTGAAAATTGCTCAAGCTCCTCCTGTTGAGCCTCAAGTGAGGCGATTTCCTTGGAAAAGTTGATGTTTGAACCTGTAATAAGCTGCTTGGATGTGATTTGATAATTAATCTTATCAATCAATGCCCCCGTTTCGGAAAGCTTGTTGCCGTCAACTGCGTCCATATAGCTGCCGATGGTGGAGACGATTTCCGAATTAAGGGTTGAAACGTCGAGATAATTGAGGTTTTTGTTGTTTTGCAAAAGCTTGAGCTGACTGATCTTTTCTTTAAGCTCAATGCTTTTTTCGTAATTTTCAGCCTGCTCCTTACTGTCAAAAATATAAGCAATGCTTTCATTCAACGCAACGCTGCTTCCGTCGGCAACCACCGGAGAATACACACCGTTTGCCGAATCGGTCAGCACAGCAGTGTTCACACCGTTTTTCTTTTTCTGCTCGTCACGAACAACGAAGCCGTTGATGCTGATTGTTTCATCATAGTTATCTTCAAAAATATATTCAGTACGGATTGCGCCGGTGTATCTGAAATAAAGACCCTGAACAATGTAGCCGAGAATAATCACGGTGAACACCGACAAGATGATAATAAAGGCTTTTTTGTTGCTATTTTTCTTCATAAACATTCACCTTGAAATTCTGAACAATCGCCAAAGCGTCATCCAAAAGAGAATTTTTTAAGTCATCAATGTAAATCCAGTTGATTTTTTCGTTTTTTCGGAACCATGTGAGCTGCCTCTTTGCATAGCGACGAGTTTGCATTTTAAGGTTTTCGACGGCGGCATCAAGGCTGATTTCTCCGTCAAGATAAGGCTTGAGTTCTTTATAACCAATTGCCTGCTTTGCAGTTTTTGAGTATTCTTTTTTATAGAATTCCGCAGCTTCTTCAACAAGTCCGTTTCGGAGCATAAGCTCAACACGGCGGTTGATTCTGTCATAAAGCACCTGACGATTTTTGGCGTTCAAGCCAATGATGCAAAAATCATAGTCACTTTCGGTCAAGTTGGAATTTTCACGCTGATGAGTGATGGTATGCCCTGTTGAATAATAAACCTCCAGCGCACGGATGATACGCTTTTCATCGTTGAGATGCAGCCTTGCGGCAGTTTCAGAGTCAACAGCTTCGAGCTCATGCATAAGAGATTCGATACCGTTTTCTTCAGCTCGTTTTTCAAGTGTTTGGCGAATGTCACTTTCTTCATAATCGAGAAAAACGGTGTTATTGACAAGCGTGTCAACATAAAATCCTGTTCCGCCCGCTATAATCGGAAGCTTACCTCTCGACAGAATATCTTCAATTGCACTAACTGCCATTTCCTTGAATTTTGCAACACTGAAAGTTTCACCTTGTTGGCAAAAATCAATCAAATGGTGCGTTATTCCGCACTGTTCTTCTGCGGTTGGTTTTGCGGTTGCAATGTCCATGCCCTTATAGATCTGCATGGAATCAGCAGAAACGATTTCACCATTCAGTTTTTTTGCCGCTTCAACAGCAAGACTCGTTTTTCCTGATGCAGTTGGGCCAACAATGACAACAACAAGCGGTTTCTTCAATTGTAAGCCCTCCTTTATATCTGTTAAGATTGGATTCTGCCGAATTGCTTTTCAATGTCATATTGCGAAAGCTCAATGAGCACAGGACGTCCGTGCGGACAATATCTGACGTTATCGTCATAGATAACCTGCTCAGCAAGCTTTTTCAGCTCATAAAGAGAATTATTGTTGCCTGCCTTGATTGCAGCTTTGCAGGCGGCAGTGTGAAAAATCATGTCGATTTTATCAGACCGTGCATCGGTTTTGCCTTGCATCAGGTTGGCTGCAATTTCAACCACAGTGTCTTGCGCATCATCGGTTGAAATCATCATTGGACATTCACGGATGATGACAGTACCCTTGCCGAAATCTTCAACAAGGAAGCCTGATTCGGAAAACACGTCAAGGTTTTCAATCACGGTGCTGTATTCATTTTTACTAAGCGCAACCGTAACCGGCGAAAGCAGCACCTGGGATGCTTCGCTGTGCTGTGCTTTAAGGCGATTAAAAATGATTCTTTCATGTGCAGCGTGTTTGTCAATTATATAAAGCTTGCCGTCGCACTCACAAATAATATATGTCTTAAATGCCTCGCCGACAATTTTCAAAAGAGGCTTCACATCTTCTTCGCTGACAATTACGGGGCTATTTTCATGTAAAGGATCCGAAATTAAATCTATCGGTTCTTCCGCAATTGGAGCAGCCATAGGCGTTGGTCTTTCCTTGGCGGGTTGCTTTTTTCCGGGCACAAATGACGAAACCAAATCGGGTTCGTCATTGCCCTTAATGAAAGGATTTTCCGGCTTTGGTGCTTCAACCCTGACGGTTGACTTAAACTGCGAAGCAGGGATATTGTTCCAAAAATTGCGCTTTGGCTGCGCCTTTTGAACAACAGGTGAAGGCTCATCAACTTCCACCATTTGAAGCTGAACAGCGGCGTCGGTTGATTTTCTTGCAATTTTGTTTATGTCAAGTTGCGGGCGGGTGTCATATTCACCCAAAGCGGACTTCGCCGCATAGTAAACAGCACTGTATACCTTGCGCTCATCACTGAAACGCACCTCTGTTTTGGCAGGATGCACGTTGACATCAACAGCCTGATTCGGCATGGTAATACTCAGCACAGAGCCCGGAAATTTGCCGACCATAATTGAGTTTTTATAGGCATTTTCAAGCGAGG
>JAMPAE010000110.1 GCA_023667385.1 Ruminococcus sp. | reverse complement strand
CCGTGCCTTCAACATAATCGTATCTGAGTTGGCATTGTGCAAATCCAATCGGCTTATCCTCTTCATATTTTATAAAGCAAGCTGCGCTTTCCTTGCAAACGCAATCTTTAAAATTCTCTTTTAGCTCGAAAAGTGTGCTTTCCTGCCACATTTGTATGGCCATTCTTGCTAAAGTTAATGCATCTGATGTTGTTGCTTTTCTAATCATAATTTATTACCCTGCAACCGCCGTGCCAACATTTTGCGCACCTGTAACAGTGCCGTTTTTATAAACACCGTTTGTTGCCGTGCCCGAATTTGTGCCACCGCTCATGATGTTGTATTCGGCGGATTTTATCAGCTTTCCGCTTGCGAAAACAACATCATCGAATGATTTCGGCGAGGCAAAAGAGATGATTTCCCTGCCGCTTGAATCAGTGATTGTGCAAAGTGAATTTGCGTTAAACTTCTGATTAAAATGAAGTGATGCAATTGAGCCGCTGCTGACACCCTGTGCCATTCCGGAACTTCCGCAGGCAAGAAGTGTACCGCCGTTCATTTTAAACTCTCCGCCGTAATCAAGCGCACCGTTTCCGCCGCTGACAGAGCCGTAAACAATCAGCGTTCCGCTGTTCATTGTGATGCTGCCGTTTGAGTCAATGCCATCGCCCTCAGCATTGACAACAATGTTGCCGCCGTTGATTTTGATTTCACAGTTGGTGTCATTGTCCATCATGCCGCCAAATCCGCCCTTGCCATTCTGATGCATTTCGCCTTGCGGGTGATCTGCGTTGCCTTGCGGAGGTTCAGCTCTGCCGTTTTGCTCGTTCGGCATTTTGGGAACATCACCCGTTTTTGCAGGATTTTCGCTTTGGTCATCGGGCGAGGCAGCGTTCAAGCCGTCATCAGCGGAAACAATATATATATCACCGCCTGAAATGCCAATCACCTGACCCTCAAGACCTTCATAGGATTGCTCAACATTGATTTTTCCGCCGCTGATTGTGAGGTTAGTTTCGCAATGGAGAGCGTCATCGTTCGTTTTAACATTAATTTTGCCGCCGGAAACATTCAGTTCGGCATTGCTGTGAATTGCATCATCGAAGCTGTCAATGTTAATCGAACCGCCTGAAATGCTCATGCTTTTTGCAGATTTGATGCCCTTTGTTGACGGAGTATCATCTGCCTCTGATGCACTGCTTTCATTCGGGCGAAAATCTTTTTTGCCGCCGAAGCCCATTTTCGGCTCGGTTGCCGTGATTTCGGTTGAGCCGCCTGCGGTTTTGATGTTGATGCTGCCGCCTGAAATTTCAGCCTTGCCAACTGCCTGGATTCCGTCAAGCGAGCTTGTGATGTTGATTTTACCGCCGCTGATTGCGATGTTACCCTGATTTGCTTCGGTTTCATTGCTTGTGCGGATTGCGTCACCGCCGCAGCTCAAATTGAGCGTACCTGCCGTGATTTCAACGCTGTCTTTGCCACGTATTGCGTCGTCAGCACTTGTGATGTTCAGCGTACCGCCGCAGATTTTAATGTCGTTTTTTGAGAATACGCCTTTGTTAAAGTTTGCCGCAATGTTCAAAACACCGTGACCCTCAATCTGCAAATCGTCTTTACTGTAAATTGTTGCCGTTGCGTAATTGCTGTTTTCGTCAACGGTTCTGTCTGCGTTGTCGGCAAGGTTGTTAACCGAACCTTTTGCAAGGATGATTTGCGTTTCCTTTGGCGAATTTTCAACATAAATCGGCGCATTGGCTGAGCTGTAAATTGAAACGCCGTTGAGATAAAGCTTCACCTTTTTGCTGTCGTTTGTGTTAACAAAAACATAGCCATCGGTGAGCTTGCCTTTGAGCGAATATGTACCTGCCTTGGTAATCATCAACATATTGTTGCTGAAAGCAGCACCGTTTTCCTCAATTTTTGTGTTTGTATCATCAAGGGTGATGTATGTGTCAATTTCAATTTTTTCATCCTCGCCGCCTGAAACAATGCTGTCTGTTGTGGCTTCAACCGTTGAGGGTTCAGAGCTGTTGCTCTGCGGCTCAGTCGGTTCGGCTTGCGTACCGGCACACCCGCATAACGAGAAAAAGAGCGAGCAAGCCAGCGCAGAAGAAAGAATGATTTTAAGCTTTCTGTTATTCATTATATATCACCTTTCTTATAACCGCTCTGTGTTTTCGGCAGCACGGCAGCAGGAAATTTCAAGGTTTGCGTTTTTACATCTGATTGCGTCAATCATCTCTTTTTCCTTTGATGCATCTTTGAGCTTAATTTCATAAGTAAGCTTGAACAAGCTGCCCATGTTGGTGGTCTTGACCGAAACAAGCTCATGATGTGAAGTATACTGCTCCAAAATTTCCGTCATGACGCTGTCATAATTGAGCGATTCGGGGATGGTTACCGTGAGAACTTTCGGCGAGCGTGATGCTTTTCCGCCAAAGCCGAGCTTTGAATAAAGAAGCATAACTGCCAGCATAACCACTGTATATATCACCGCAAAGGCAAGATAACCCATGCCGGTTGCAAGACCTGTTGCAAGTGCGATGAAAATGGCTCCGATTTCCTTTGCCGTGCCGGGGATACTTCTGAAGCGAACAAGGCTGAATGCACCTGCAACGGCAACGCCTGCACCAAGGTTGCCGTTAACCATGATAATGATAATCTGCACAACGGCAGGAATCATTGCCAGCGTCACAACAAAGCTTGAGGAATAGCGTGACCCTGTCAGCATATATGTTCCTGCGATTGCTGCACCGAGCACAAGCGAAACCGCAAGGCATGAAAAGAACGCCGCCGCTGTCATCGGCTGTGAAAGAATTGATTGAAAAAGATTTGTCATGATTATTACCCTGACCTTTCTGATTTTTTATATATTAAAGCATTATTTTCTCTGTTTCGCTTTGCAAAATCAGCTTGTATGCTTCGCCGTATTTTGAAAAGGATGACGGGAAAATCTTCAGCCTGTCCAGCTCATGCGTCAGCCAAAGCGGCATTGCACCGATGCATTTGATTTCCATGATAAATTCGCTGCTGTTCAAAATCACGTCACCGTAATCGCCTTTTGTCAAATCACAATCGCTGCGAAACCTGATGTTTGTGTCAAAAGTGAGGCGCAGCTCTGCATCATCAGCACCGTAAAATGCAGTTCTGTCATAAAACAATGAAACAGCGGGCACAACGCAGCCGTAATACCTGAAAAAATAATCAATTTCACTGAGAATCTGCTTATCAGCACCCGGCGGATGCTCACGAAACTGAACATAGCGCATTGCTTCGCCGTAAGTCATGTCTGCCCGACGCTTATAGACGATACCTTTATATTTCTTCTTCAACTCAATGAATACATTGCTGTCAGCGTTTGGCGTACCGTATGAGCGAATGCGTAGCTTTTCCTTAAAAACAGGCTTTTCAATTGAAGTTCTGATAAGGCGATAGTCGGGAGTGTCAAAATATATGTTACAAACCGTGCTTTCACCGTATTTGTCGGGCATTATCCTGCCCGAAATTGCCGAAAGCAGTTGTTGCTTCTGTTGTGCTGATATTCTGTATTTTTTCTCATATCGCTTGAACACAGTTTGAAACGCAGGCATTTTTTCACTCCCTTTTCAATAATATTATGCGGGTAAGACGGATAAAACATTATACACCCCTGCCCGCATATTAAAACTACAGTGTAACCTTAAAAGTGACCGATTTTGAATCACTGCTTGTTGCGGTGATTTTTCCTTTATGGCGGGTCACAACCACCTTTGCAATTGAAAGCCCAATGCCATAGCCGCCCGTTTCCCTTGAACGTGAGCTGTCGGCACGATAGAATCTGTCAAACAAGCGGTCAAGCTTGCTTTTGTCGATGTAATCGCAGTCATTATAAACATCAAGGTGAATCGTTTTTCCACTTTTATAAAGTGAAAATTTGATCGTTCCGCCGTCACTGCAATATTTCACGGCGTTGTCACCGAGGATTGAAACAAGCTGACGGATTTCACTTTCATTTCCGTTATAAGTCAAATCAGGTGTAACATTAACGATGAAATCCAGGCCTTTTGATTTTGCCATGGTTTCAAAGTTTGTTGCCGAATCGAGCACTGCCTCGCTGATGTCAAAGCGCTCAAACTTTGGCTTCACCTTATCCTCATCAAGCTTTGACAGTGTAACCAAATCTTTGACCAATCTGTCAAGTCTGACTGTTTGCTCCCTGATGCTTGTCAGCCATTCGTTTTCGCCATCGCACATTTCAAGCACTTCTGCGTCAGCCGAAATGATTGCAATCGGCGTTTTCAGCTCATGCCCTGCATCGGTGATGAACTGCTTTTGCTTTTCAATGCTGCGTTCAACAGGATGTAAAGCATTGCGTGAAAGCTTATAAACCGGCCACGCAAGCAAAAGAATGCCCAACACAGCAACAAACATTGAAATTGACGCAAGTTGAAACGATGAATCAAGCTCCCGCTCATAGTCAATGAAAACCATCATTGAGGTATTGTCGTTGCTGTTTTTTGTGTAATAATAGCGATAAGAATCAATGAAGCCGAAGCCGGGCTCACTTTGATAAATTTGAGATGCATAGTTGATTGCAATGTCATCGGTGATTGATGCAATGTTTTTTGTTGAAACGTGGCTGACAGTGTTGTCTTTGAGCTTAACAACAAAATATCGGGTTGCATATGGCGTTTCAATTGTTATCTGCACCTTTTTGAACGGATTGAGAAGCGACTCAAGATAGCTTTGCGAAGCCCTGTAATCATTCGGAAACATACCGCCGTTTTCGGTGATGATATAAAGAATGTTACGCACCTCGGAATCACGCTGATAGACATTGACAGCATTTACGAAAAAGAGCAGCACTAATGTTATAACAACAAGGGCGGTCATTGTGATTGCAATGAACCTGCGCTGAAGCTTGTTGAGCATCTGGTTGCCGTGATAGCCGTGCCTTTTGTGCATCATTTCTTTAATTGAAGAAAGTCGATGCTTTATATATGTCATGACTTGATTTCCTCCAGTGAATAACCGACTCCCCTTGTTGCTTTGATTTCAAGGTTTGCACCGAGGGTTGTGAGCTTCTTGCGCAAATATGAGATATATACCCAAACAACATTGATTTCCGCTTCGGTTTCATATCCCCAGATGCGCTCCATGAACTGTTCGGTTGAAATGAGGCGGTTCGGGTTGTTCATCAGCATTTCAATCATTTGAAATTCCTTGTTGCCAAGCCTGAATGAGCCGTTTTCAGTTGAAAGCTCAAAAGTTTCACGGTTGAGCGAAAGGTTGCCGTGCGTGAGCAGATTCGGTGAAAACTCGGTTTTTCTTCTTGTCATCGCCCTGATTCTTGCAAGCAGCTCACCCATGGCAAACGGCTTTGTCAAATAATCATCCGCACCGGCGTCAAGACCGACAATTTTGTCATCAACCTCAGCCTTTGCAGTCAGAATCAAAACAGGCGTTGAAATTCCGTTATCACGCAGCTCCTTGAGCACCTCAAGTCCGTTCTTTTTCGGCATCATGAGGTCAAGGATAATTCCGTCATAGTTTTCGTCAAGTCCATAATCGAGAGCATCCTGCCCGTCAAAAACGGCGTCAACTGAATAGTTATTATGTTTTAAAACAGCACAAAGCGCCTTTGATAATGCTTTTTCATCTTCTGCAAGCAACAATCTCATGGTAATACCTCCTCAGGAAAGCTGTTCAAATTACCTTTTTTTTGTCCATTATAATAAAATTGCAACTTAAAATAAACAATAAATCGAAATTTATCTTTGATTTTTACTTATTT
>JAMPAE010000010.1 GCA_023667385.1 Ruminococcus sp. | reverse complement strand
CCACAACATTGAACCATGAAATCGGATTATAGTCAAATTGGGCAAATCCGTCATCAGCGAAAAAGAAGCAACAAAGCGAGGAAAAGAGTTCCTTTCAAAAATTGGTTTTGTCAGCATGAATGAAAGCTACTATTCAATTTATGACGGCATCTGTACGGTGAACTATGCCCATAAAAGTGACGGCATAATTTACTATGCAGACTTAATTAAGGTCAGCGTTGCGCTTGATTCGGGGGCTATTGTTGCCGTTGACGCCAGGGGTTACCTGATGAATCACTGTGAACGTGACCTGCCGGAGATGAAGATTACTCTCAGCAAAGCAAAGGCTGCACTCTCCTCTGAGCTTGCGGTGCTTTCAACTGCCGCAGCAGTCATTCCGACAAACTACGGCACTGAAAAGCTCTGCTATGAGTTTCACTGTCGTGACAGCAAAAAGCAGGAGGTTCTCGTTTATATTGACGTTGAAACGGGAACAGAAGCCGACATTCTGCTTCTGCTTTATTCCGATGACGGGGTACTGACAAGATAATTATAATTAAAGTATGCGGGTAAGGTTTGCAAATCAGGTAAGCCTTGCCCGTAAACAATATCGTAAAAACTACATAAATCACTGAATTGTTATATGAAAAACTATTTATCCATGGCTATAATATAAAAACAGCTTCATCGCTTTAAGCTTGCGGTGATTCAATGAAAAAAGGAGAAAATGCCATGAATATGAAAGATAAACTGCACACAGGAGATTTATATCTGCCAACCGATGATGAAATCATGCAGGAACAGCTACAGCACCTTGAACTGCTTTATGACTTTAACATGACACGTCCGCTTGAACAAAAAAAGCGTCAGGAAATGATGAAAAAGATGTTCGCTGAAATTGGTGAAAACTGCTACATAGAGCCGCCGTTTCACTCAAACTGGGGCGGTGCTCACGTGCATTTCGGCAATTGGGTTTATGCAAACTTCGGGCTGACGCTGGTTGATGATACGCACATTTATGTTGGCGACAACACAATGTTCGGTCCAAACGTCACCGTTGCAACCGCAGGGCATCCAATCGTTCCTGATTTGCGTGAGGAGGGCTATCAATATAATATGTCGGTTCACATTGGCAAAAACTGCTGGATCGGTGCAGGCGCATTGATTCTTCCCGGCGTTTCAATCGGCAACAACACCGTCATCGGCGCAGGCAGCGTTGTCACAAAAGACATACCGGCAAATGTTGTTGCAGTCGGCAACCCGTGCCGTGTGATGAGAGAAATCAGCGAGCATGACGAGGAGTTTTATTTTAAGGGCAAGCGGCTTGACAGGGACAAGCTGAAATAAAAAGCGCTAACTTCTTGACATGACAATACTTATATCATATAATAGCCGAAATATCATCACATTAGGAGGTCGCTATAATGGATTTCACTTTAAGAGAATGGAAAATTGACGATGCTCAATCACTTGCTGTGCAAGCGAACAACCTGAAAATCGCTGCAAATTTACGCAATGTTTTTCCTTATCCGTATACGTTAGCTGCCGCTGAATTTTTTATCAATGACTGCATCGCAAACGAAGGAAAGAAACAAATTGTTCGTGCAATTGTTGTTGACGGAAAAGCCGTCGGTACTGTCAGTGTGTTGATTCAGGATGACATCTATGAAAAATCTGCCGAAGTCGGTTATTGGCTCGGAGAGGATTTTTGGAATCACGGAATTATGTCCGAAGCTGTGAAGATGATTTGCAAAGAGGCTTTTTCAAAATTTGATATTGTCCGTATTTATGCCGGAATATTTGATTACAACATCGGCTCAAAGCGTGTTTTGGAAAAAGCAGGCTTTACATATGAGGGTACAATGCGAAACGGCATTTATAAAAACGGAAAAGTGCATTCATATTATATGTATTCCATTTTGCGTGAAGAAATGGATTTTTAGCTAAATTAAAAACGGTACAGTTTAAAAGCTGTACCGTTTAATTTTATTGTTGTTCTTACTGTGCGTAACCTGCGACAGTCAGCATATATGTGCCGATTTGACCGCCGAATTCAGGAGCACCATCCATGATGAGCTTGCCCTGTCTGACGGATTCAAGCATATCTGCTGTGCCGAGAAGAATGCCGAGTGCGCTTTCAAAGCTGTCGAAGCGCATTGTGAAAAACGGCATCGCACGTTTATATTCGCCTCTGCCGGCTCTTGTTTTGCCTGCTTTAACACGAATATATGCAGAAACCTGAGGATTGCCGTCAACTGCCCATGCGTAAACACGGTCGGGGCTTTTCAGAGCCCAATCGTGAACCTCCTCGTGACCTGCTTTGTTGAGCTGGCTGATACCGCTTGAAAGCAGATAGAAGAAGCATTTCACCATAAGCTCCTGCTCCTTGATGTCTTTCGGTGCTTCTTTTGCTGTCAGAACCGATGACATTTTGAGCAAAACCCTGACAAACGAAACAAGAGTTCCTGCTTTTTTGAAGCCACGGATTTTTGGGATTGCTCCGAGGGTGATGTTCCCCTTGAAAAATCCGTTGAGTGCTTCAACGCTTTTAAATTCAAGCTCAATGTGCGGATCTTTCGTCAGGCAGGTGTGAACAAGCCACTCTGTGCCCTTTTTGTCGCCCATGTCTGTGTCCCCGTTAACAACAAAGTGCATTCCGACTTTGCCTTCGGGCACTTCATCGCAAAGAGCACTGACCTGAATAACAGCGTGTGTATGCTCAAAGCACTTTGCAAGCGACGGAACATCTGTTGCAATTGTTTTAACAAGTGGGAGCGCAGCATTCAGGAAAATTTTATTTGTAAAAATTGCATCTTGTGATAACATTTTTGCTCCTTTCCGATATAACTTATTTCAGTTATATCTTTATGGAAGCTCTGATAATCTGAGGTGTGTGCCATCAAATTAACTCAGAATTTCCACCATTAAAATTCATCGTCCCAGTTGTCGTCTTCTTCAAAGTCTTTCTTCATAACTTCACGCACAGCATTGATGATTCCGTTTGAATCAATGCCAACTTCAGCCATAATGTCCTCATGCAGACCGATTGGTGCGAACTTATCATTATGACCGAGCATTTTGAAAGCACAAGCCTTTCCTGAATCAACAACAACTTCTGCAACTGCCGAGCCGAGACCGCCGATCACACTGTGATCTTCAACAGTGATGATTCTGCGTGTATCCATAACAGCTTTGATGATTGCGTCTTTATCAATCGGCTTGATTGTGTGCATATTAAGCACACGAACTTTGAGTCCGTCTGAATTTTCAAGGAATTTTGCAGCTTCTCTTGCCTGGAATACACATGAGCCGCAGGCAATGACAGTGATGTCAGTACCCTCGTGAACTTCAACAGCTTTGCCAACTTCAAAGCCGTAATCCATGTTGTCATAAAGCACACGGTCGAAGCCACGGTTGATGCGTATGTAATATGGGCCGAAGTTTTCATAGGCAGCCTTGACTGCATTTGCGGTTTCGATTCCGTCAGCAGGAACGATAACCGTGAGGTTCGGCATTGCTCTTGTGATTGCAAGGTCGGTGATTGCATGGTGGGTTGAACCTGCCTGACCGAATGATGTGCCTGCATGGGTAGCAATGATTTTTGCGTTAACATTCTGATAGCAAATGTCGGTGTGAAGCTGATCGCAGGCTCTCATTGATGTGAAAGCTGAGAAGCCTGAAAGGAACGGTGTGAGTCCTGCTCTTGCCATACCGGCTGCTACGCCGAACATATCCTGTTCTGCGATGCCGACATTGAAGACTCTTTCAGGGCAAACTTTAAGCACTTCACCAAGCTTTGTTGATTTTGCAAGGTCAGCCGTGATTGCAACAACCTTCGGGTCGTTGATGATGATGTCAGCAAGGGTCTTACCGTAAATTTCCGCTGTTGAAAGCGAGGTCTGGTCAATTGATGTGTAAACAAATCCGCCTGCCATGATTATTTGCCCTCCTTTTCTGCACGAGCAACACGCTCAGCATAGTCTTCGTCAAGATCTTTGTTGAACTTTTCAAACAAAGCATCGTCAATTCCGCCATAGTGCCACAGATAGTCGCCTGCGATTGATTTGATGCCTGCGCCCTTTTTGGTATCCATGATGATGCAGGTTGGAGCGCACGGTGCTTTTGAGCGTTCAATCGCGCCGTCAATTGCGCTGCAAAGCTCGCTGATGTTGTTGCCGTCGATGACAACTGTGTTGAAGCCGAAAGCGGTGAACTTATCTGCAAGCGGCTCAAGCTTCATAACATCCTCTGTCGGTCCGTCAATCATGCAATGGTTGCGGTCAACAAAAACGATGCAGTTTGAGCACTGATAGTGATTAAGGGTCATGAAGCCCTCCCAGTTTGAGCCTTCTCCAAGCTCACCGTCACCTGTTACAACATAGGTTAGATAATCCTTACCGAGAACTCTTGCTGCAAGTGCTGTGCCTGCTGCAATTGATACGCCGTGACCGAGTGAGCCTGTTGATGCGTCAACGCCCACAACCTTGTTTGAATCAAGGTGCATACCCATTTTGGAACCGCTGAGGTTGAAGGTTTTAAGCTGTTCAGGGTCGTTGAAGCCCTTGTCGCAAAGGACGGGAGCATATGCAACGGCTGCGTGTCCTTTTGAAAGAATAAATCTGTCTCTGTCCTCCCACTTTGGGTCTTCAACTTTAACGTTGAGATATTTGTGATAAAGAACCGTGAGAAGGTCCATGACGCTCATACCGCCGCCGATATGACCGCTGCCTGCCCATGCAGTTGTTTGAAGGCAGAGCTTGCGAAGCTCATAGGCCTTTTTTTCAAGGGCAAGCCATTCCTGCTTTGAAAGTGGCATAATGTTTTCCTCCGTTAAAATAAAAAATACAAAACCTTGTGAGGTTTTCAACAAAATCGGCAATTCGATTTTATATATATGATTATACTATATGGTGCACCAAAATTTCAACAGAAATGTTAAAAACAACAAAAAAATGTATATTTTGACATCTTTTTTCGTTCGTTTTTCCTTTTGACAAGGAAAAATATTGTAATGAAATAACCGCAGAGGCAGCAACTCAGCCATCTCTGCGGTATATACTTAATTTATTTATGAAATCTTTCACGCATCATTGCTATATGCACAACTCATCCGAAAATTTCAGGATGATTTTTTGCAACAATACCGAAGCATTCGTCTGCAACTGCAAGTGTGTGCTTGATGTCCTTATCGGAAAGTGAAGCATTCATGAAGTGGTTATGATGGCTTGCAAGGAAAATTCCTCTGCTTACCATTTCAGAAACCCATTCCTGATGAAGCACAAGGCTGTCATCGTTTGCGATTCTGAGATAGAAAAGTGCAGGTGCACCTGAAACAACAAGGTCAATGCCGTGTTCTTTTGCAGTTGCTTTGAGTCCGTCTGTGAGCTTTGTGCCTTTTTCAAGGAAAAGCTTTGGTGTGTCAAGCTTTTTCATTTTGTTGATGCAAGCAATGCAAGCTGCAAACGGAACTGCGCTCATCCAATAGGAGCCGGTATATGAAAGACCGCTCATTGCACTTTTAAGAAATTCCTTGCCGCAGATTGCTGACATATTATAGCCGTTTGCAAGAGCTTTGCAGAAACAGATGAGGTCAGCTTCAAAGCCGAAGTAATGGTCTGAGCCTGCAAGGTCAAGCCTGAAGCCTGCACGAACGTCGTCAATGATGAGAACAATGTCATTTTTTGTGCAGATTTCTCTGACTTTCTGCCAGAATCCCTCTTCGGGGAATGAGTTATCATAAAAATTGCCGTGGTCATATGGCTGAGCGATGAGAGCTGCAATCTGACCTTTGTTTTCTGCAATTGCTCTTTCAAGTGCAGGAATGTCGTTCCACGGAAGAATGATGTTATTTGCAACATCCTCTTCAAGAACACCGGGATAGTCCTTCTTCATGCACCACGGTGATACACCGTGATAATAACCCTTGAACATGAGGATTTTCTTTCTGTGTGTATATGCTCTTGCGCACATGATTGCGCCCTGAGTTGCGTCATTGCCGTTTTTTGCAAAGAATGCCCAGTCTGCGCAGTTAACAGTGTCAACAAGAAGCTCGGCGCATTCAGCCATTACCTTTGACGGAGTTGTGGTGCAGTTGCCAAGCTCAAGCTGAGCTTTTGCAGCAGCGTCAACGTCGGGGTCGTTATAGCCGATAACGTTCGGACCGTATGCGCACATATAGTCAATATATTTATTGCCGTCTACGTCCCACAAATATGAGCCCTGTGCCTTTTCAGAGAAAAGGGGCCAATTTGAAACGGGGATGAACTGACCTTCGGCAGGGCCGAGATGACCATAGATACCTGAAGGAATAACATTGGCGGCTCTTGTGAACCACTCTCTGCTTTTTTCATGTTTGTAAACCGGAAAACTCATTGTTATATCCTCCTTATGCCTTTAAATAAAGTGAAACTCTGTCAAGAATTCTGTTGACATTATCAATCATGCTGACAAGACCCGACATGGTGATTGAGCCGTCACCAATGCAGGCAACAGCATTGACCTTGCCGTCAAAAAGAGCCCTTGCGAGTTTGATTGAGCCGAACTCCATCTTTGAACGATAGGATTCGGGTTTTTGCTTAATTGTTACTATATGACCGTCTTTTACTCTGAGAGTTGCGGATACGCTGTTCTTGATTGACATTTCAACAATACCGTCAGGGATGTTGCTTGCGCTGAACATTCCGATTTCATCGTTGTTTGCAATTTGAGCAATTGCAACTGAAATGAGATAGAACATCAGCTTTGTGCTTTTTTCAAAAAATACCTCATCTTTGAGATCTTCTTCACTTGCCCTCAGATATTTGGTGAGAATGCCGGTAAGCTTTGTGAAATTATTGAGCAAAAAGCCAATTTTGGTAAAGCCCTTTGACGGGATTGGAGTTACAGTTCCGTCAATGAGACCGTTGAACTTCTCACATGATGAAAACGGAAGAAGAACATCGCATTTCGCAGTGCCTTGCTCCATTCTGCAACGGCCGTTTTTGAAAGTAAGCGTGGCATCGGGGCCACCTTTGACGCTGATTCCGACTGAAACAGGTTTTTTAACCTGCGCCAGCTTGCTTGCCTCTTCGTCAAGTTCGCAAAGGTTTTCCAGCGCACCGAGAATGCCGTAAAGATTGATGTACGCCAGGGTTTTAGCATCTGTCATAATTGTTCCTCCTTATTAAAATTCAAGTGAAAAGCTCACTTTTTAGATGTATCTATTATTTTACCAAAATTAATGTAAGCTGTCAATGCTTTAAAAGACATATGACGTGAAAAAGATGTAAATTAATCATGCACAGCTCCTGCACAAAGTCGGATTTATGACTTTGTGCAATATATTTTTTACTTTCCTTTACTTTACTTTACTTTGTGAATTAATGTCAGCATTTTTTGTGTTATTGCATACATCATGTCAACAAAAATCGAATCAATGTTAACATTAATCGTGTTTTTGTTGACATGAATTTTTAATGTTCCGTTCAGGCATTATTGCACGTTACAAACCGCACAAAAAATCTCCCAACCGAAAAATACAATCTTTTTCGATTGGGAGTGATTCTGAATAATTGCTCGGATGAATAAATAAAGTTTCTTAAAACCAACTTTTTGAAGAAAAAATTTATATCAGCTTCTTCATTCTGTGATTTGCATAGCAATATACGCCAATCATTAAAACAAAAGTTACAAACCATGAAATCGGATATGCCCAATAGAGATTAATAAGTGTTGGATTTTTCGGCAGGAAAACGAAAATCCAAAGCAGTCTTATTACACAAGTGCCAAAGATGGAGACAATCATAGGTTCAAGTGACCTGCCCATGCCACGCACCTGACCTGCAACCGTATCCTGCAAGGAGCAGAACACATAAAACGGCATAACCAATGCAAGGCGGCTTGCTCCGATTTCAATTACAGGGGCGTCTTTTGTGAATATCCAAACAATCTGATTTCTGAAAACCAGACCGACGAGTGACATCACACAGGCAATGACCGTTGTCATTGCAAGGCAGCGACGGAAAATTTTCCCGATATTTTCATACTTTTTTGCGCCGATGTTTTGAGAAGAAAAATTCATGGCAGTTTGCGCAACAGCATTTGTGCAGTTATAAATATAGCCGTCAAAGTTTGAGCCTGCTGCAATGCCTGCCATTGCAACCGAACCAAAGGTGTTTACGGAAGATTGAATTATGACGTTTGAGATTGAGAACAGTGAGTTTTGGATGCCTGCGGGGATGCCGATTTTTGCAATTGCAAGAAGCTCAGCTTTGTAAATTCTCAGCTTTTTAAATTCAAGCCTGCACGGGTTTTTAAGCTTCACAAGGCAAATGACCGTGCATACGGCGGAAATATACTGTGAAGTGATCGTTGCAATCGCAACGCCTCTGACGCCCATGCCGAACGGAATCACCAAAATCAAATTGAGGATTATGTTTACCACACCTGAACCTGCAAGGAAAATCAGCGGTCTTTTTGTGTCGCCCATTGCACGCAAAAGAGATGCACCGAAGTTGAATACCATCGAGCCGGGCGCACCCAAAAAGAAAATTTTCAAATAAGCGGTTGAAAGATCAATAACGTCATCCGGGGATTTCATCAAAAACAACAGATCTTTTGCGAAAAAGAAACCGAAAACCGCAATCACAATTCCGCTGATTACACTCAAAGTCATTGCCGTGTGAGTGCAGCGGTGCATTTTTTCTTCGTTTTTTCCGCCGATGTAGCCTGCTTCCATGACGCCTGAGCCCATGGAAAGTCCAACAAAAAGGTTAAGCACCAATGCAACAAGCGAGCCTGTTGCTCCAACGGCTGCAAGCGATTCCTTGCCTGCAAAACGTCCGACGATAACAGTATCTGCTGAATTATAAAAAAGCTGCAAAAGCCCGGTGAGCATTAACGGTATTGCAAAAAGCAGCATCTTCTTCAAAAACGGTCCTTGCGTCATGTCGAGTATCTTTTTGTTATTCCTGCTGTCCGCCATCTTTTTCATCTCCGAATGAAATTAAACTTTATTAAGATTACATCCATATACCGCCTTTGTCAAGATTTAATTTTGCATTCTTGACTGCTTTATTCATATCAGCTATAATGAAACTAATATACTAAACATGAATCGGACTGATGATTATGCAGAAAACAGCTCTTATCACAGGCGCAACAGGCGGTATCGGAGAAGCGATTTGCCGTGAATTTGCAAAAAACGGCTGTAATATTATTGCTCATTGCTTTAAAAATGAGCAGGCAGGTGAAAAGCTCTGCCGTGAAATTGCGGAAACATTTCAGGTTAAAACACATCTGATTAAAGCTGACCTTGCAAGCCAAAGCGAAACAAAGCTGCTTGCTGAAAAGGCACTCGCTTTCGGCAGCATTGATGTGTTGATTAACAACGCCGGCATTGCTCATCAGCAGTTGTTTCAATGCGTTGATGATGGCAAGGCTCAGGAAATTTTTGCAGTCAATGCCGAAAATGCAATTTTACTCACAAAGGAAATCGTTCCGTGCATGATAAGCCGTCACAGCGGCAGAATCATCAACATTTCTTCCATGTGGGGCATCACGGGCGGCTCATGCGAAGTGCATTACAGTGCATCAAAGGCAGCAATCATCGGCTTCACAAAGGCGCTTGCAAAAGAAATCGGGCCGAGCTCAATCACAGTCAACTGCATTGCTCCGGGGCTCATTGACACAAAAATGAACGGGCACCTTGATGCTTCGGCAATTGCTGAAATCATTGATGAAACACCGCTTTCAAGAATCGGTACGCCACAGGACGTTGCGTCACTTGCCGCTTTTCTTGCAAGCGACAATGCATCGTTCATCACAGGACAGGTCATCAGCGTTGACGGCGGACTGGCGATTTAATAATTCTGAAAGGATATGACAAGATATGAAAAACATTAACATCAAATCACTCAGCGAAAATCCAATCAAGCTTTTTGATGACGACTGGTCGCTCATCACGGCAGGAGATGAAAGCGGTTATAACACAATGACCGCAAGCTGGGGCGGCATCGGCAAGCTTTGGAGCAAGGATGTTTGCTTCATTTTCATCAGACCGCAAAGGTACACCTTTGAATTTCTTGAGAAAAACGAGTTGTTCACCATCAGCTTTTACGGCAGCGAAATGAAAAAGACACTCGCTTTCTGCGGCAGCAAAAGCGGCCGAGATTATGACAAAGCAAAGGAAACGGGGCTTGTTCCGCTGTTCACTGACGGCACAACGACCTTTGAGCAGGCAAAAATCACCCTTGTTTGCAAAAAGCTTGCCTTTCAGGATATGAGTCCCGACGGGTTCCTTGATTCATCAATCAGTGCAAACTATGCTGAAAATGATTATCACAGAGTTTATGTTGGTGAAATCATAAAGTGCTATGTTGAAGATTAAACAAATATGCAGTACAGAATCAACTGTACTGCATATTTTACTTACATCTGCATAATGGTTGTTATCATCACGGCAATCACAATCGCAAGTATGACCAAGCGTGAAATGACATACGGCACAATTATTTTCTTTGCTGAAATCCGCTTATACTTTGGCTTTGACAAAATGCCGAAAATGACATAGCCGACTACACTCAGAATGCTTATGATTCCAAGCTGCGGTATTTTTGCAAAATATGACGCAATTGTTGCAGTTGTTGCCGCAACAAGGCAGACAATGGCATAATAATAAAACCTGCGTGCGTTTGCATCATCAATCAGCCGCTTGTTTTCAATGTCATCATCTGCAATAAGCTGATCAATGCTGACACCGAAAAGATTTGACAATTCTTTCAGGCTGTCAATGCTGGGGTAACCTTTGTTGGTTTCCCATTTTGAAATTGCGCTTCGTGTGACAAAAATTTTCTCTGCAAGCTCATCCTGCGTTAAGTTGTTGTCAGTGCGCAGCTTTTTGAGTTTTTCTCCAAACATGATTTTCACCTCCTATCGGCTGAAATTATATCAACCGACCATGTTAAAGTCACGACACTGTTGCTCACATCGGGGGTATTGTAAAATAATATTGTGGGACTCCTTCCGTCACGGCTGCGCCGTGTCACCTTCCTCAAAGAGGAGGGCTTCAGTATCTCTCTTAGAGATGCAGATGTCCGGTAAACATCTTTACGAAGAAAAGCACCGACCGATTCGGCTGCCATTTCTCACCCCTAATTTCTAATTAAAAAGCGGAGACGCATTGCTGCATCTCCGCTGAAATTATCAGTCTTTCTTTTCTTCTTCGGTTTCATCTTTCGGAATAGCTTTGCCGTTGGTTCCGATTCCGAACTGCTGCATTTTTGTTGCCTTTTGACCCCATGCGTTTGCCCATGATTCGCAATAAAGCTTATAATAGGAAACATTGTTTTTCTTTCTGTAATTTTCAAAAAGGTTGCACCAAATTGCTGACGGGAGTGCAACAACAAGATAATAAAGCGGACCCAAAAGCAGGCACTGCCATGTGTGGCCGTATTCGTGGATTCTTGTGTTATATGTCCACTTTTTGTTTGGATGCTGATCTTTCATGAAAATGAAAAGACCGAGTGAAAGTCCGCCTGAGTTCCAGGGAAGATAAACAATTTTTGCATAGCCGAAATGCTGCCAGCGTCTGCCGAGGATTTTTGTGCAGATGAGGAAAACGATTCCGCCAACCATGTTTACGGGTAAACCCCATGTCCACTGCACAAGATAAAAAAGGAAATCACAAAGCGAGGTTTTCCATGTTTTCTTTGGTTTGATTGGTTCTTTTTGGTTAATATTTATGTTCTCTTTTGTTGCCATTGTAAATCTCCTTTTTATTTTTTTGCATTTGCAAGCTTCTTAACTTCTTCAAGTTCAACAAGAATGACGTATTTTCCGTCCTCGTTCATTTCAAGCGGATGTTCCTCTGAGTTTTCGTTCTCTTTGCCGAGCCACGTGTTTATGAACTTCTGACCTGAAATGAGTTCAAGACGTTCAACTTGCTCATCAGTGAGTGTGACTGAGCCATATTTGCGCTTTGTTGCAATTGCCGCACGAAGCATGGTGTGATCATCTTTTGTCATTTGGAATTTTTTGAGAAGATAAAGCGAAATGAGTGCAGCCGCAATCGGAATTACCGCAACGCAAATGCGAACACCCATGATTGCCGAATTTGACTGAACGAACATCTCTCCGCTTTTTTCAAACTGCTTTACTGCATCGCCTGTTACAAGACCGAAATCCTGCAAAATGAAACCAACAAGGGCAGCCATAACACCGCTGATACTCTTTTTGATGAGTGTGCTGAAGGTTGCGATAACGCCCTCACGGCGGCGGCCTGTGATCATTTCGTCAACGTCGGTAAGGTCAGGGAAAATGTTAGTTGAGACGAAACCGAGACCTGACATACCAAACGGATAAAGAAGCATACTGAGCATCATAAGTGCAGCCCAAAGAATTGACATTCCGCCTTTTCCGCTGCTGGTTTGCATAATCAAACCGATTGCAAGACCTGCAACCATGAGCGGAGTGACAATGTTGCCGCATCTTTTTTTGCCATATTTCATTGTGAGCGCATAGTTAAGCGGGAAAGCTGCTGCTTCCGCAACGCCTGCAACCGCATTGAACAGTGCATATTTGCTGTACTGATTGGCAAGATACTTAATGTAATAAACCTTTGAGTTTGCATAAAAACCGGTTGCAAACTGATAAGCAAGGCTCATGAAGAAATACTGTCTGAAAGACCTGTTTTTGAAAACGAGGACATATTCACGAATGACATATTTTATATCAAGCTTTTCAACCTCATTGTTAAGCGAGGACGGCTCCTTTGTGGTTTTGAATGTAAGGAACACGCCTATGCTGTAAAATACTGAAAGCACGATGCCGATAACAAGGAACGGTGCTTTTGATTTTGATGAAATATCTCCGCCTGAGCCGAAAATTGCAAGAATCAAAACTGCGATTCCGAATGACGGAACCATGCCTGCTGAGTTAAACAAATAGCCCATTGAGTTATACTGGGTACGCAGGTTATAATCAGGTGCAAGCTCCGGAAGCATTGCAGTGTGCGGAACACTGATGATGGTGAATGCAGTTTTATAAAGCATATAAACCAGCACAAAATAAATCATTGCGGATTTTGAGTTTACGCTTCCGTCGAAGCCGTAAGAGTTCCACAAAAGTGAATAGGCAACGAACAAAACCGGAATGCCCCAAAGCAAATATCGCCTGTGCTTACCATATTTTGAACGTGTTCTGTCTGTGATGATACCCATGACAGGGTCGGTAACAGCATCCCAAATTGTTGCAATCATAACAACGATTCCGGCTTGCTTTAATGAAATGTTGACAACGTCTGTCAGGAAAATGGTGAAATACATACTGATGATGTAACCTGCACCGCCTGTGAAAATGTTGGTGTAGCTATAGTTGATCATCGGAACAATCGCCGTTTTGAAATCACCCTCAACACCGATTGCTTTTTTCACTCTCTCGCCTAAAGGTACTGAACTTTTAGTTTTCCCCATGTTAAATTACTTACGGTTTTTGCTCAAAAAATTGAACAAATTTCAACCGCTCCTCTCTTTTTATTTTGCGAGTGTCTATAATTTGATTTTAACACGATGATGTGATGAAGTCAAGGAATAATCAAAAGATAAATGCGCATAATTAAAGCAAGGGAAGTTTGGATTAAATTATCACATGGGATTATGTTATATTTTAATCCGAATCAGGCAAATCTTCCCCAAGAAAAACAACAAAAGGAGTCAAATTCAATGGCTAAGCAGAAAAACAATCAGAATCAGCAGAATAACAACAAGAACAATCAGAACAACAACCAGAATCAGCAGAACAAAAATAACCAAAACAACAATCAAAAAGAAAACAATAACCAGCAGGAACAGCAGTTCTGAGAAATGGTTAAATGACCGTTTCATGATGAACAAAAAACACACAAATTCAGCGGTATGGCTCAAGGCTGTGCCGCTGAATTTGACATATAGGGCAAATTGTGGTATATTTTAATATAAAATTTGTGCATTTTGATTAAAAAGAACATTGTCATTCACTTTCTGCCGTAAATATTTACCGAAAGTATTACCGAAAAAATAAATGGAAAAGGATTGAAAAAAATGAAAATTCCTTTCATTGAAAAAATCGGCGTACCTGCAAAAGCAGACCCTGAAAAAGTTCGCAGAGAACAACTCAGAAAAAAGCACCTTAACCTGAAACCTGTCATCGCTGTTATTGTTATAGCTGTTATTCTGCTTGCCTGTGTTTCAATTTTAACAATTATCAAAGAGCGTACAAAAGATGTTGACTCGCAAGCCGACACTTCAGTGCAGGATTCACTTTCATCAGCGGAGGTTTTGGCATATAACTCAACCTCTGACGAGCAGCAGCAATATATAAATAAAAACATTCTGCTGATTTTCACAAAAGACGGAAATAAGGAACTCAACCTGCTGACAATTATGAACATTGATTCGCTGAGCAATCAGGTGTCATTCAAATATGTTCCTATAAGCGCAGGCTGTTATGTAAACAATGTCAACGGCAACATGGACACTCACCTTGAAAACGGCGGAATCAAAGAATTACTTTGGGCAGTCAGAGAATATACAAAGATGAACATTGACAGATATATCAAATGTGATGAAAAGGCTTTCACAGACATCATGAAAGCACTTGGTGATTTTGAGCTGGAAATTAATGAGAACATCAACAGCAGCTACAACGGCATCAGTTATATTATCGAAAAAGGCAATCACAATTTTACTGCCGACGCAATGCTGAAATATTTTCTGTATCTTTGCAGTTATGTTTCTTCTGACACAGAAAGGCTCACTGAAATCATTTCAAAAATTGCTGAAAAAACTATTTATGCAAGCGAAAGTGAAATCAGCACAAGCAAAATTTTCTCCGGCTTTGTAAAATATATTGATACCGACATTTCCGCAATGGACATCGCAAAGCACGCAACAGGACTTGAACAATTGATTTCAGCAGGTGTGCTTGAAAACTTTGTTTCTGTTCAATAAGTTTTTCAGAAGATTAAAATTAACTACATATTGACATTTGAATCTTTCTCGTGTACAATATGTACTGTAAAGTTAGATAAACTTTTCTTACTCCTTTTTTGTATTCTTTTTCTAATCACGAAACACCGCTCGAAGAATGCGGTGTTTCTGATTTTTTATTCGGTTTTTTCTGTATCGTCTTTTCTGATTTTATTTATGGCTCTTACTGTCAGATATATATTGATTGCCGAAAGAAATACAAGTCCTGCTGAAGCAAACATGAACACTTTAAAAATTGTTGAAATTGCCGCTTCAAAATTATCAAAGGAATCCACAAGTGCATATGCATTATAGTTTTTCAAAGATAACGTTGTGCTTATGGGACTTACCATGCTCAGTTTGTCTGTATTTACATATATTCCTTCCATAAATACAAGATCTCTGAAAGAAGCAAAATCGTTTTCACTTTCAATTTTTTTGTCAACAAGCAATGAAACTATATTATAAAAAGTTTCCATATTAACAAAAAGAGTTGGACTTTCCTGTTCTGACGGAGTAAATTTATTCATTATTGCTTCTACTAACGATTTTTCTGAAATTTGTGAACCGGTTTTCAAGGTTAAATGCTCCAATTTTTCCGATAAAAAGCCTCCGTCTTTCATTATTTTTGTAACACTTATTTCAAGGTCTATTTCATTTGGTTGCTCAGTCGTAGAATAAGCTACCCCTGTTTTCATTTCATTCAGACCGAGAAAAGCGCTGAATTTTTCATCAACAGCAAATAAATTGATATGTTCACCCATCGTGATACCCATGCAGGTATAAACAGGAATAACGCTGAATTTATGATTAGGGTACTTTTTTGTTAAAATATCGTTGATTTTTTTTGCATCGTTAAAATCAACTTTTCTGACATTATCGTTTTCAATGGCTAAATCAACATACACCGTGTGTTCGTCGAAGCTTTCAGAAAAATCTTTTTCGTTTTGAAAATATTTTTCTGAATACATAAGTCCTGCAATACTTACAACTGTAATTGAAGTCGATACCAATAAAACGACTATAACAAAAACCAATTTGTATGGCTCAAGCATATGATGAGGTTTACTTCCTTTTTCCGACAACGCTTTGTTTATGTTTTTCTTATAAATATGAAAATAAATAAGAACAATCAAACATAATAAAATAACTATTGAAATTGATACTGATATAAAAGCAGATAAATTCATAAAATCACACACCTTTCCTTTAAATTCCAAATGCTTCTTTAAATGCGTAATAATAGCTTCTTGTAACGTCAACACGAGTTGAATCCGACAATGTGAGAATGAATTTCATTGACAGTGTCGGGCTTATCTTTTTTATATGTTTTTTTGAAACAATCACACTGTTGCTGATACGCAAAAATGAATTGCTGTCAAGCTGACTTAAAATTTTATAAAGCCGCTCATTCATTTGATAGACATCGTTTTCTGTGTGTATATCTATTGAATGACCGTATGATTCGATATATATTATTTTTTCGCACGGTAAAATAATATGCTCGTTTGTTCTTTTATTTCTGACAGTAAGGCTTTCTGAAAATTTATTTATTCTGCTTAAAACAAAATCCGCATTATCATCAGTTTCGATTCCGTGCTTTTCAAGTTCATCTTTAATTTCTTCATATTCGTCTTCTTCTACATCAAGTTTTATTTTCAACCCCGACACCTCCTTGCATTATCAGTATATCTTATGTTCTTCATTTATTCAATCAAATTGAAATAACTTACAGCTATAGCTACATAAATTACAAAAAATCAGCGACACAGCCAAACTGCGTCGCATAGTTTTATTCGGTTTTTGCTGATTTACACCATTCTTTCATGCAGCACTTATCACATTGCGGCCGTCTTGCAATGCAAACTGCTCTCCCGTGAAGCACCATTCTGTGGCAAAAATTATTGCTTTCTTCGGGCGGCAGAATTTTTTTCAGCTCAATTTCAACCTTATGCGGGTCTTTTACATTCACCAAACCAAGCAGATTGGTGATTCTGATTAAATGCGTATCTGCAACAACGGCAGGCTGATGATAAACATCGCCCATGATAAGATTTGCAGTTTTTCTTCCGACACCGGGAAGTGAGGTCAGCTTTTCAATTGAATCCGGCACTTTGCCGTCAAAATCTGATTTAATTTTCTGTGCCATTCCGATTATATCTTTTGCTTTTGCTCTGTAAAATCCGCATGAGTGAATAATTTGCTCAATGTCCTCCACTTTTGCATTGCAATAATCATCAAGGGTTGGATACTTTGCAAAAAGCACAGGCGTAACCATGTTTACCCTTGCATCCGTGCATTGAGCGGAAAGCCTTGTTGCAATCAGAAGTTGAAGCGGATTTTCTGCTTCCAGTGAGCATAAACCTTCAGGATACTCTTTTTTCAGTGCTTCAACGCAAGCAAGCGCTCTTTCTTTTTTTGTCATCTTTCTCAATCCTTTTT
Organism: Ruminococcus sp.; assembly: GCA_023667385.1. GTDB lineage: Bacteria > Bacillota > Clostridia > Oscillospirales > Acutalibacteraceae > UBA6857. The sequence goes on along the minus strand of JAMPAE010000010.1, from coordinate 1,482 downwards.
ATCAATCATCTTTCTGCTGTCTGCGCCAATGGAACAGATATTGCTGAGCGATACCCTCAACACCTTTTGTGCATTCGGGCAGTCCGTTCGGATAAAGCTCAGCCATTATGCGTTTTACCCAAACATCAATTGGAAAGGCTTCCACTCTGCCGAAGCCATAAAGCAATGAACATTCGGCAACCTTTGCGCCGATACCTTTGATTTTCATCAATTCCTGTCTTGCCTGTTCAATCGGCATTTTTTCAATTTGTTCAATTGATACTTCACCTGTGCTGAGCTTTCTTGCGGCGTCGATAATATATTTATTTCTGAAGCCTGCACGAAGCGGCGCAAGCTCTTCTTCGCCGAGCTTTGCAATTGTTTCGTATGATGGAAACGAATAATCGCTGTCATTAATTTTTTCACCAAAATTTTCGCAAAGCCTGGATATTATGCCTTTAATTCTCGGAATATTGTTATTTTGCGAAATTATAAATGAGCAAATTGCTTCCCAAGGGTCCTGCTTTAAAATTCTTATTCCATAAAACTCGCTGCACGCCTTTTTGAGGTATTCATCATCAAAGCTTTCGCAGATGCTTTTATAGTCTCTGTTTAAATCAAAATAATTGACCCAAAGAGAATTAAAATCATCTTCTGATGTGTTTTTAAAAATAATTTCATTTTCGTTTTGAATAATATCAATTGCTTTGTTTGCAACTATGCCGTGAAAAGAGCCATCGAAATTTTGGCTCCACCTGAACGATTGACCGCAGTCAACGCTTAACCCTATATCAAGGCAGTTTATGTCAGTTAAAATGATGTCCTTTTCTTTTATAATATAGTTCATTTTTTCACTTCCCCGCTTGTTTAATTGCATTTAATCAGAGCTTGCTTAAAAATTACTTGCACAAATGATAAATTTGTGATACAATTAGCTGTAAATTTAAAATTAACATGGATAATAGCGTTTGTTTGCTTGTTTGTGTGTTTTATATTAATTTTTGCAAAACAGCCTTAAACCGCTTTTTTGGCTCAAATTGAATAAGCAAGTTAAATTAATATTACTTCTTTCAATTCGTAATTATATTCGCTTTTACTCGTTTCATTTTTCATTATTATAAAATTAAGGAGGTTATTTATGGATTCATTCAGCGAAATTTGGGAACTTATAAAAGAATATCTCAAAAACAGCGTTACTGAAGTTGCTTATAATGTTTGGCTTAAACCTCTTGAATTTGTCAGCTTTAAAAATGATACCATTACACTTTCAATCAGTGAATTTAAAAGAGGCATTGTTGTTGACAAGTTTTCTTCTTTGATTGAGGAAGCCTGTGAAGCAACCATCGGCTTCCCTGTTAAAATTGAATTTTCCGTCATTGGAAACAGCAGCTCACCTGTTGCTGCTCAGCAGGATAATAAAGATAAGATCATTTCTCATGAATATGACTATACATTTGATAATTTCATTATCGGTCCATCAAACCGATTTGCTCATGGCGGCTG
>JAMPAE010000109.1 GCA_023667385.1 Ruminococcus sp. | reverse complement strand
TACTTCTGTGTGACCCTTAGCTTCAACAACTTCCTGAGCAACGGTAACAGTTCCACAAACTGAGCAATGCCTACCCTCTGTTTTACCTGCTTCTGTGCAGGTTGGAGCAACAGCTTCGTCAGTTACTTCTGTGTGACCGTTAGCGTCAACATAATCAGCTATATATGTATCACCGCAAGCGCAAGTGTAGGTTGTGTAACCCTGTTCTGTGCAGGTTGGAGCTGTTACAACTGTTGTGTAGGTATGCTCTTTCATTGCAATTTCTGCTGTTTCAAGAGTAATGTGGCAGGCTGTGCATTCAGTGTGCTTGCTGCCGACTGTTGTGCAGGTTGATTCAGTGTCAACAATCCAATCTGATGGTGTGTGCGGAAGCTTTGGAACTGATCCTGCTGTTCCAAGACTGCGGTCATTGTTGCAAAGAGAGCATTTTTCTCTGTAATAACCATTGCTTGTGCAAGTCGGTTCAACAAAATATTTTTCGTAGTTGTGACCGTGAATAGTGTCAATCGGAGTTGCAGTTTGAGCAGTGAGAATTTCGCCGCAAACTGAACATTTGCTGCCCTCTGTGAGGCCTGTTGCACTGCAGGTTGCTGCAACAGCAGGAACAACTTCGGGTTTGTGTGCAACGTTAAGATGTGAACCCTCATCAGTGATTGTGTCGGTTTTTACGTCGCAAATGTCACATACTGCGGTCTTTGTGCCATCAGCGACACAAGTTGCGTCATTGTTTGATACGTAGTTTGTGAAGCTGTGAGGAATCATAGGGATTTCTTCATATTTACTGACTGGTGTTTGGCATATCGGGCAGTATGAATATTTTCTGCCTGCTTCTGTGCAAGTTGCTTCTTTATCGATAACATCATAAGGATTATGCTCTTGTGGGGCAGTATTAATGAAAAGCATCTCTTTGCAACCAGAACATGCAAGTACTATCTGACCGCCTTCTTTACAGTCTGAGATATGTGAAGACATAATCTTATTGAATGCATGCGGCGTATCTTTTGAAACAATATGTGTTTCAAGTACACCACAATCTTTGCAATATACTTGTTCTCTTGCATCGCAAACACCGTGTTCAGGATAAGTGATACCTGTATTAGACAAGAATTTTCTTGTTGCACCCGGGTGCTGAGGAAGCACGATGTCAATTGTGTCACCGCACTTTGTGCATTCAAGCACGGCTGCGCCCTCTGCTTCGCAGGTTGCAGGGGTTGTGATTGTGAGTTCGTATGTGTGGTCGCAGGCTGCGTCTGCCGCAAACTTTGACGGGGCAAAGAAAATGCAAGATGTTATTACCATCATAATGGTTAAACAAATTGCAAGAGCTTTTTTTGTGCCCGTTGAAATTGATTTTTTCATTTTAAATCCTCCTTTGCTTATTTATAAAAAATCAATTAGCACTGTAAATATTACTCATTTTAGGAAAAATCTTTTTTTTTGTTCGGGAATTTTAGAATAGAATTAACAGAAAGTTCATAATTTTCTGCAAGAAAAATCAGAGCATTGCCGCAAAACAAAAAAGCTTTAAAAATATTGTCTACATTTTGTGCGATTTTGTCGCAATTTGTGGGGCAGAAAATACATCTTGTGGTTTTGAAAAAGGACAAAATCACAATGCTGATTTTCCAATTTATATAAAATATTTGACGAACAGTGTGAAAAATTACAACAAAGGTGAATTATTTGTGACAAAATTAAGTTTGATGAATTTTGCAGTAAAGAAAAGCTATGCACCTTGCAAATTGCCTTTCTCGGCGGATGATTACTGAAAAAATTGCAAAAATTTGCCCGCCATATTAAAAAAATCAGGCGCTGATTCTTGACTATTTTTGATGTATATATTATCATTAATAGGTATGATTATAACTTCATGATGACTTGCGCAGATGTTGCAGGTCGGAAAGGTGATTATTATGTTAAACACAGAAAAAACAATGGAAAAAATTGTTAACCTTTGCAAAAGCAGGGGCTATGTATATCCCGGCAGTGAAATTTACGGCGGACTTTCCAATTCATGGGACTATGGCCCGCTTGGCGTTGAGTTCAAAAACAACGTTAAAAGAGCATGGTGGAGAAAGTTCGTTCAGGAAAACCCATATAACGTTGGACTTGACTCTGCAATCCTCATGAATCCGCAGGTTTGGGTTGCCAGCGGCCATGTCGGCGGCTTTTCAGATCCGCTCATGGACTGCAAAGAGTGCAAAACACGTCACCGTGCAGATAAGCTTATTGAAGACACAGGCGTGAACCCTGCCGGCTGGTCATTTGAAGAAATGTCAAACTACATCAAGGAAAACAACATTGTTTGCCCGGATTGCGGCGCCTGCAACTTCACTGAAATTCGCAAGTTCAACCTTATGTTCAAAACTTTCCAGGGCGTTACCGAGGATGCAAAAAATGAGCTTTATCTCCGCCCGGAAACTGCACAGGGTATTTTTGTAAACTTCCCGAACATTCAGAGAACAACCAGAAGAAAAGTACCGTTCGGTGTTTGCCAGATTGGTAAGTCATTCAGAAACGAAATCACACCGGGCAACTTCATCTTCCGTATTCGTGAATTTGAGCAGATGGAGCTTGAATTTTTCTGCAAGCCCGGCACAGAGCTTGAATGGTTCGCTTATTGGAAAGAATACTGCAAGAATTTCCTGCTTAACCTTGGCATCAAAGAGGAAAACCTCAAGCTTCGTGACCATGAACAGAAAGAGCTTTCACATTATTCAAACGCAACAACTGACTTTGAATTTTTGTTCCCGTTCGGCTGGGGTGAGCTTTGGGGCGTTGCAAGCAGAACTGACTTTGACCTTACAGCTCATCAAACAACTTCTGGCAAGAGCCTTGAATACTTTGACCCCACAACAAACGAGAAATATCTTCCGTATGTTGTTGAGCCGTCGCTTGGCGCAGACCGTGCAGCACTTGCATTCCTTGTTGATGCCTATGACGAGGAAGTTGTTGACGCCGAGAAAAATGACACAAGAGTTGTGCTCAGGCTGCATCCTGCGCTCGCACCGTATAAAGCTGCAATTCTGCCGCTTTCAAAGAAGCTCAACGAGCAGGCAACCGAGGTTTATCATATGCTTCAGAAGAAGTTCAACGTTGAATATGACGATGCAGGCTCAATCGGTAAGAGATACCGCCGTCAGGACGAAATCGGCACACCGTTCTGCATCACATATGACTTTGAAAGCGTTGATGACGGCTGCGTAACAGTCCGTGACCGTGACACAATGGAGCAGGTCAGAATACCGATTGATAAGCTCGCTGCTTACATTGAAGAAAAAATTGATTTCTGATTTTTGTCGGTGATTAAATCAAAACCGCCGGTTCAACCGGCGGTTTGCACTACCCCTATAAGGGGTTATTACAGGCTTAGCCCCTGAAAGGGGCACTGACAGTTTAGCAACGCATTACATTCTCAGCAGCCGCTCACGAGCGACTTTTATTTTTGCTTACTTATTCTTACCACCCGTAAACGGGTCAACATATTCTTTCATTGTTATCTGATCTGCGGCATAATCTTCTTCTAATTGATTTCTTATGTATTCTGCAATAGCTTTTTTATTCTTTCCTACTGTATCTACATAATATCCTCTGCACCAGAAAACTCTTGATCCATATTTGTACTTCAAATGTGCATGTCTGTCAAATATCATCAATGTACTTTTTCCCTTGAGATATCCCATGAATTGTGATATACTTATATGCGGTGGTATACTTACTAACAGATGTATATGATCCGGACAGGCTTCTGCTTCTATTATCTCCACTCCTTTTTGAGTGCAAAGCTTTCTTATTATTTCGCCTATGTCCCTTTTCAATTGTCCATATATTTCTTTTCTCCTATACTTCGGAGCAAATACTATATGGTACTGGCACCTATACTTTGAATGCGAACTACTTTTTATTTCATTTTTCTTGTCTTTCATTTGTTTGATTCCTCCTTGTATTCTGTAATGCTGTCGCTAAACTTCTTACATTATACTCGGAGGTTTCTTCTTTTGGCAAGTTTCTTCGGCTTGCTTTTAGCTCGCCGTTTTATTGTTGCTCCGCTCACTTATTTCCCCCGGTAGAACCGGGGGTTTATTTTCACGTCTAAAGACACCAATAAAAATCAGCATTTTGTCAAGCGGCAAAATGCTGATTTATAAACATAGGGAACACTGCAATAGCAGTTATGTTCTCAGTCTACGATTAAAAAAGTAACCGCACATTTGAGAAGTTGGTCGGTTATTTTTTATGTAACTTGCAAAGGCGATAGCATCGAAGCTACCGCCTTGTTTTTTATACCTTTTCGCCGAAGAATGTGTCTGAACCTGAAACTTGCTTCAAATGCTTGTATTGCTCTGACACACCGTTTGCAAACGCCTGAGCGTCAATCTTCAATAAATCTGCACGTTTCATTGTGATTGAAAGAAAATCACCTGTTCCTTTGACGATTGCCGTGAAATCAGTTGAGGTTTCATAGATTTCTATATTAACGCCGTTTATGTTTTCACTGACAGGCTTTGCATCGTATCCGTCAGCGGAAATCTGTATGTTTTTTGCGCTTGAGCATAAAATTCTGACCATGGGACTGGCTGTTTTTATGTATTCAATTTCATAAACACTTGAGCTTTGATAGCCTCGTGCATAAACATAAGTTGCAACTGCTGATGATTCCAGTTCAATTTCCTGCAAATTGATGTTATCATTATCAATTTGATAATGGGGGAAATACTCCTGAGCTTCTTCGGATGATGAAGCCTCTTTCGGCATTGACAGGTAATAATATGTATCAGCGCTTCTAATTGCTGCAATTGAAGTTAAGGCTGCTATAACCACAAGTATTACGAATGTTACTGCAAAAACCTTGTTAACGTGTTTTTCTGCAAACTTTGCTTTGAAAGTGATAACGGTTGCTGCGATTAAAACCAGCAACAGAACGAACAATCCTCTGATTGGTATAATATATGTTGAGATGGTGTCAATTTCAAAGAAAGATCCTGTCACGGAACTTAAGAACACAACCCAATGCATCACACACGAAGCGATGAAGCAAGCAACAGTTAATGCGATTAAAATGCCTTTATATATTTTGCTTCTGTCTTTCATATTTCTGCCTCCATTTTATCAGTTCTTAGTGTTACCCATGTAAAGACTGCGTGCGATTGCACTTTTCGGCATACTCTGAAGAATGATTTTGCCAGGTCCGTGAATGACCGTGTTGAAAATTCCCTCACCGCCGAGAAACATATTTTTAACTCCGTCAACGGTGACAATCTCCATTCGGCAGCTTGTCGACATTGCAGCAAGATAGCCCGTGTCAACAATCATTGACTGGCCTGCTTCAAGTGTGTATTCGCAGGCGTAGCCGTCGATTTCAATGAAAGCTGTTCCGTGACCGCTGAGCTTTTGCATGATGAAGCCTTCGCCGCCGAAAAAGCCTGTGCTGAACTTTTTGTGGAAATGCACGGAAAGCTCAACGCCTGCTTCACTTGCAAGAAAGCCGCTTTTCTGAACAATGATTGGGTTGTCAGGTGTGATATTCATCGCCCTGATTGAGCCTGGGAAGCTGGAAGCAAATGCGATTTGTCCGGGGCCGCCCATTGCGGTATATCTGTTTTGAAAAATTGCTTCTCCTGCAAACATTCTGCCGAGAGCCTTGCCGACTCCGCCGTTGCTGGTTGTTTCCATTTTCATGTTTGGGCTCATCCAGCTCATGCTGCCTCTTTCTGTGATGAGTGATTCGCCTGGCATCACGTCGCAAATTACAACGGGAAGCGGCTCGCCGATAATTTTGTACTGCATAATAAAT
>JAMPAE010000108.1 GCA_023667385.1 Ruminococcus sp. | reverse complement strand
CAACAAGCACCTGCCCAACCGGCGAAAGCTTGAGGGCATTTTTCATGATTTCGCAAAGCTCTTCTTCGTTGTCGGCAAAGCCGCCGCCTGTTCCGCCGAGGGTGAATGCCGGGCGAAGAACAACAGGATAGCCGATTTCGTTTGCAGCTTCAATTGCTTCGGAAATTGAGTGAGTGATGATTGACGGGAGCACGGGCTCGCCAAGTTCTTCACAAAGCTCTTTGAAAAGCTCTCTGTCCTCTGCCCTTTCAATGCTTTTGCTGCTTGTTCCGAGAAGCTCAACCTGACATTCATCAAGAACACCTTTTTTTGCAAGCTGCATTGCAAGGTTAAGTCCCGTCTGTCCTCCGATACCGGGCAAAATTGCGTCCGGTCTTTCATAGCGGAGGATTTTTGCAACATATTCAAGCGTGAGCGGCTCCATGTATACTTTATCGGCAATGATTGTGTCAGTCATGATTGTTGCAGGGTTTGAGTTAACAAGAATAACCTCATAGCCTTCTTCACGAAGTGCAAGGCAAGCCTGCGTACCTGCATAGTCAAATTCGGCAGCCTGTCCGATAACGATCGGACCTGAGCCGATAACAAGCACCTTTTTTATATCTGTTCTCTTAGGCATTTTTGTTTTCCTCCATGTTTTTAAGGAATATATCAAAAAGATATGCGCTGTCCTGCGGACCCGGTGCACTTTCAGGGTGATATTGAACGCTGAACACCTTGTCTTTTTCGCATTTTACGCCCTCAACTGTGTTGTCAAGGATGTTGATGTGAGTTACCTCAAGGCCTGTTCCCTCAAGTGACTTTTCATCAACTGCATATGAGTGGTTTTGGCTGGTGATTTCGATTTTGCCTGTTTGCAAATTTTTAACGGGGTGGTTACCGCCACGGTGACCGAATTTGAGCTTATAGGTCTTTGCACCATAAGCAAGGGAAATCATCTGATGTCCGAGGCAGATTCCGAAAATCGGCAGCTTGCCCCGAAGCTCACGCACAAGGTTGATGACAGGCTCAACGTCCTCCGGGTCTCCCGGTCCGTTTGAAAGGAACAAGCCGTCAGGCTGAAGTGAAAGCACCTGCTCAGCAGTTGTGTTATAAGGCATGATTGTCACGTTGCAGCCACGCTTGTTGAGGCTTCTGATGATGTTAAGCTTGATTCCGCAGTCAATTGCAACAACGTTATATGTGTGGTTAGCAGTTCTTGAATACCACCTTTTTTTGCAGCTTACAAGCTCAACCGCATCTTTTTTCACGGGGGTTGAAGCAATGATTTCAAGACCCTGCTCTTTTGTGGTTTCAGGTGTTGTGATCAAAACTCTTCTTGAGCCGAGGTCACGAATGCTTCTTGTGATTTTTCTTGTGTCAACGCCGTAAATGCCGGGAATGCGATATTCCTCCATGGTTTCCGAAAGCGTTTTTGTATAGCGGAAGTTACTTGGTGAATCGCAATACTCCCTGACGATAAGTCCGCCGATTGTCGGCGTTTTTGTTTCATTATCCTCATCGGTGATGCCGTAGTTACCGATGAGCGGATATGTCATAACAACCGCCTGATATGTATATGACGGGTCTGACACAATTTCCTGATAGCCGACCATTGAGGTGTTGAAAACAATTTCGCACACCTTGTCGCAGTCAGCGCCGAAGCCGTAGCCGTAATATTCGCTGCCGTCTTCCAAAATTATTTTTCTGTCAAATTCTCTTGCCATACTATCCTCCCGCCGACCATTGTCAGCTTACATTTTCCAAACACCTTTTCCCCTGCAAACGGGCTTGCCTTACCCATTGAAAGGAAGTTGTCCGGGTTAATTTCAAATTCTTCGTTAAGGTCAAAGACCGTTAAATCTGCCGGTTCGCCAACCGCAATTTCTGTTCCAATTCCAAAGCGTTTTTTTGCATTGACATTCAGCAGCTCAATCAGTTTTTCAAGGCTGATGACGCCTGTTTTAACAAGCTTTGTGAAGCAAACAGGGAATGCCGTTTCAAGGCCGACAACACCCATCAGGCTTTTTTCAAGCCCCCTGCTTTTTTCCTCAGTGCTGTGAGGTGCATGGTCGGTTGCAATCATGTCAATTGTTCCGTCCTTGATGCCGTCAATGAGTGCAAGCCTGTCCTGCTCGCTTCTGATTGGCGGATTCATCTTAAACCTGCCGTCTTCCTGAAGCATCATGTCGTTCATCGTCAGATAATGCGGGCCTGTTTCACAGCTGATGTCAACGCCCTGCGCCTTTGCTTTCCTGATAAGCTCAACGCTTTCCTTGCATGAGATGTGGCACACGTGATATTTGCAGCCGCTTTTTTTTGCAAGGGCAATGTCACGCTCAATCGGCTTCCATTCGCTTTCACTGCAAATTCCCTTGTGACCGTGCAGCCGTGCGTATTCTCCGTCATGGATATATCCGCCGAAAAGCAGGCTGTTATCCTCACAGTGAGCGGCAATGAAGCTTCCGTTTGCCTTGACTTTTTCCATTGCAGAAAACATCATTTCTTCGCTTTGAACGCCTCTGCCGTCATCGGAAAATCCGAAAACGCTTTTGCTCATTGCGTCAATGTCAGCAAGCTGTTTGCCCTGCTCCCCTTTTGTGATCGTGCCGTAAGGATAGACATGAACCTTTGCGCTGCTTCTGATTGGGGCAAGCTCTTTTTCAAGGTTATCCAAGCTGTCGGGGCAAGGGTTCAGGTTCGGCATTGCGCAAACCGAAGTGTAACCGCCGTGAGCCGCCGCCATAGTTCCAGTTTCAATGTTCTCTTTATAAGAAAAGCCCGGCTCACGAAGATGAACATGAACATCAGTGAAACCGGGAAAAACGAACATATTATCAAAAGAAAAAACGGCGACACCCTCTTGCTGAATATTTTTGGAAATATCAACAATAATGCCGTCACAAATAAGAATATCGGTTTTAACAAAGGAGCCGTCAATGAATACATTCGCATTTTTTATCAAGTGCTTCATTTTTATCCTCCTCGCTTTGATTTTTGTAATTATATCATATGCCGCCTTGCACTGTCAACATTTTGGGATGTAAAACAAAAGCAAACTTTTTTAATAATTTTTGTCAGAATTTCCAATTTGCTTTTTTCGATGAGTTTATCGGCAGTCTGACAAAATTCCACGGGCAAATTTTGGTTATTCTTCCGTTGACAATTGTCGCTGTATTCTGTAAACTATTAATAAAATGAAAAGGAAGGGGAAATAAACATGAAACACAAAAAAGCTGTTCTCATTTTGTTTGCATCTTTTGCGGTGGTTTTAACCATTGGTGCGCTTGCTGTTAATTCGCTTTATTCAAGCGGTAACCTGCGCTTTGTGCATAACCTCAAAGACGCAAATGAAAACCAAATCAAGGTTGCCTGCGTCGGCGACAGCGTGACCTATGGCATGAACATGGAAAACTGGGGTCAGAATGCTTATCCTGTTGTTCTTCAGTCACTGCTCGGCAAAGGCTATTGCGTCAATAACTATGGCTATTCGGGCAGAACTGTTCAGAAAAGCGGCAACAAGCCATATGTTAACGAAAAGCTTTATCATCAAAGCCTTGACTTTGAGCCTGACATTGTGATTTTGCAAATCGGTTCAAATGATTCAAAAACTGTTAACTGGAAAAACCGTCAGGCGTTTGCCGAAGATTACTCGGCGCTTGTGAAAAGCTATGTTGAGCTGGCAAGCAAGCCAAAGGTTTTCATCGTCACTCCTCCGCCTGCTTTTGAGGTGAACGGCGAGGTTAAATATGACATTCAAAAGGATACGATTCAAAATGAAATCTATCCTGCTGTTGTTGAAGCCGCCGGGGAATACGGTTTGACGGTCATCGACCTCAACGAGCTGCTGACAGGCGAAAGCGAAATGTTCGTTGACGGGCTTCATCCGAATCCGCAGGGTGCAAAAATCTTTGCCGAAGCGGTTTATCAGGCAATAACACAGTAATAAAAAACGGAGGTAATAACCATGGAAAAACAAATGAAATTCAAGGAAGTGGCTGCTTATTCGCTCGGCTTGTTCGGCTTTCAGGCAATTGTCGGCTTCCTCAACTCTTATCAGGCTGAGTTTTATCACGCTCAAATGGCGGCAAACCTTGCCGTTGTCGGTATTTTGATTTTGATTGTCAAAATCGTTTCCGCTGTTTTCGACCCAATCGTCGGCAACATGATTGAGCGCAAGAACAGCAAAAACGGCAAGCTCAAGCCTTTCATTGCTTATTCAATCATTCCGCTCATTGTCATGACGATTGTGCTTTTCATCAAAGTACCGTTCACAGGCGCTGCACTTTATGCCTACATTTTCATCACATTCCTGCTTTGGAGCATGGCAATGACGCTCGGCGACGTTCCGTCACAGGGAATCGCCGCTGTTCTGACGCCGAACCCCGATGAAAGAACAAACGTCATTTCGATTGCAAACACATTAAAGCAAATCGGCTTTTCTGCTTCGGCAGTGCTTGTGCCCGTTGTCTGCCTTATTATTCCGGGCGGTTCAAAGGTGTTCGGCATTCCTGCCGGCGAAAAAGACAGCCCAATCAGCTCAACTGAATATGTTGCAACTGCAATTGTGGTTGCGGTCATCGGCTGTGCTCTGTTCTCAATGATTTATTTCTTTAACAAAGAACGTGTTCCTTATACTGCCGAAAAAATGGGCTTTAAGGAAATGTTCGCCGCACTCAAAAGCAACAAGCCGCTCATGATGGTAATCATCTCATATTTCCTTGGCGCAGGCAGACAGATGGCAATGGCAATTCAGGTTCAAACGGCAAATGCCCTGCTTGGCAGTGAAAACTATGTTCTTGCCCTCGGTTTAACAACAGCGGCAGGCTCAATGATCAGCATGGCAATCACACCGTTTTTGATTAAGAAAATCGGCGAAAAGAAAACGTTCATGATCATGTCGGTTTATGGCTTTGCAATTTCAATGCTCGCACTGCTTGTCTATCTGTTCGTAACCACCAACATGATTGTGATGTTCGTGTTCCTGTTCCTTGTTGGCTTGCAGTTCGGCGCAGTTACACTCATGCCGATGATCATGGTCACCGACTGCGTTGACTATTATGAATATGAAACCGGCAAGCGTGTTGAAGGTCCTGCATTCTCAGTGCTGACACTCACAATCAAGGTTTGCCTTGCAATCGGCGCCGCACTCGGCTTGATTCTCATTCAGGTTTCAGGCTATACCGCAGAAGCCGCCGTTGTTGAACAAGGCACAAAAGACATCATCTATTTCGCCTACGTCGGACTTCCGGGCATCTTCAGCCTGCTTTCAATCTTCCCGATGCTCAAATATGACATCACAGGTGAAAAGAAAAAGAAAATTGCCGCCGAGCTTCAAAAAAGAAGAGAAAGCGCAAACGTATAAACAACTCAACAAGCATCCTCCGCTGACGAATGTCGGCGGAGTTTTTTTGTGCATTTTCATGCGGTATTGCGGGCGGGACTGTGCCAACACTTGGCTTGATGACCGCAGAAATTGAAAATTCCTGACCAAAACAGTCCGCTGACAGACTGACAATTTATATACAGCTATGTTTCGTTGCAGTTTCAGTGTGCACCAATTGCCGAAATTGCATAGGTGCCCATTGGTCGTTCCTACTCTCGATTTCGGCTTGTATTACTCCCTCAGTCAAAACGCAAGCGATTTGACAGCTCCCTCACAGAGGGAGCCAAAAAAGCCTTCCTCAAAGCATTCACAGGCGACCGATGGTCGCCCCTACATTCATTTTCTTTTATTTTATTTACTTTACTTTTATTTACTTTCCTTTCCTTTACTTTGTGAATTAATGTCAACATTTTCGGCGTTATTGCATACATTTATCGG
>JAMPAE010000107.1 GCA_023667385.1 Ruminococcus sp. | reverse complement strand
AACATTACCACGTGACTTGCTCATTTTTTCACCGTTTGAGCCGAGAATCATGCCATGGCTTGTGCGCTTCATATAAGGTTCGCTTGTTGGTACAACGCCGATGTCATAAAGGAACTTATGCCAAAAACGGCTGTAAAGCAAATGAAGGGTTGTGTGTTCCATGCCTCCGTTATACCAATCAACCGGCGACCAATATTCAAGTGCTTCTTTTGATGCAAGTGCATTGTCATTGTGAGGATCACAATAACGAAGGAAGTACCATGAAGAACCTGCCCACTGAGGCATTGTGTCAGTTTCTCTTTTTGCTTTTCCGCCGCATTTCGGGCAAGTTGTGTTTACCCAATCGGTCATTTTTGCAAACGGAGATTCACCCGTTTCTGTTGGTTCATAGCTTTCAACTGTTGGCAACTTCAGCGGAAGCTCACTTTCATCAAGCGGTACCATTCCGCATTTTTCACAGTGAACAATCGGAATAGGCTCGCCCCAATATCTTTGACGGGCAAAAACCCAGTCACGAAGCTTATAGTTGACTTTCTGGTGACCTACACCCTGTTCTGTAAGCCATTCAACAATTTTAACCTTAGCTTCCTCAACGGAAAGCCCTGTCAGAAAACCTGAGTTAACCATAACACCTGTTGCACAATCAGTGAAAGCTTCTTTCTGAACATCTCCGCCTGCAACAACTTCGATAATCGGCAATTCAAACTTCTTCGCAAATTCCCAGTCACGTGTATCATGGGCAGGAACAGCCATGATAGCACCTGTACCATATGATACAAGAACATAGTCCGAAATGAAAATTGGAATTTCTGTTCCGTTAACAGGGTTAATAGCTTTTACTCCGTCAAGCTTTACGCCGGTTTTATCCTTGTTAACTTCCGTGCGTTCAAAATCAGATTTTCTTGCTGCTGCTGCCTGATATGCTTTAACCTCATCGAGATTATTGATTTTATCAGACCATTTTTCGATGAACTCATGCTCCGGCGAGATTACCATATATGTAGCGCCGAAAAGAGTATCCGGACGTGTTGTGTAAATTCTCAGCGTATCGCCAACGGTTGTGCCAAAGTCAACCTCTGCACCTGTTGATTTACCGATCCAGTTTTTCTGCTGAAGCTTAACTCTTTCAATATAATCAAGATTATCGAGATCATTAAGTAATCTTTCTGCATACGCAGTGATTTTAAGCATCCACTGGCTCTTTGTTTTGTGAATTACTTCACTGCCGCAGCGCTCGCAAACGCCGTTTACAACTTCTTCATTTGCAAGCACACACTTGCATGAAGTACACCAGTTAACAGCCATCTCTTTTTTATATGCAAGACCTTTTTTGAACATCTGGAGGAAAATCCACTGTGTCCATTTATAATATGACGGGTCTGTTGTGTTGATTTCCCTGCTCCAATCAAATGAGAAGCCAAGCGATTGAAGCTGCTGCTTGAAATGTGCAACATTATTTTTGGTAACAACTTCGGGATGGATATGATTTTTGATTGCATAGTTTTCCGTTGGAAGTCCGAATGCGTCCCAGCCAATTGGATAAAGAACATTGTAACCCTCAAGACGTTTCTTTCTTGCAATGATGTCAAGGGCGGTATACGGTCTTGGATGTCCAACGTGAAGTCCCTGACCTGACGGATAAGGGAACTCAATCAGGCAGTAAAATTTTGGAAGAGTGTAGTCCTGCTTTGCGTGAAAAACACCGCTTTGTTCCCATCTTTCCTGCCACTTTTTTTCTGACTTTTTAAAATCGTAATACAAGTTTATCACTCCGTTTTGATTTAATTATTCTTCAATAATGTCACTTAGATCAAGTGTGCTTGCATCTGACCATAAGCGCTCAAGATTATAATAATCTCTGCTTTCACCGGTAAACACATGAACGATTACTGAGCCGTAATCAAGCAAAATCCATCCGGTTGCTCTGCCCTCAATGTGTGTTGGCTTAATACCCAGTTGAGTAATCTCATATTCAACTTCGTCTGCAAGAGCTTTTACGTGCGTGTTTGAAGTACCGCTTGCGATGACAAAGTAATCAGCAACAATTGAAAATTCAGTAATATGAATCGCTTTAATTTCAATTGCTTTTTTGTCATCAAGAACTTTAACAATTTTCTCAGTAAGTTCAAGTTCTGTCATTATTATCAGTCCTTTCAGGATTGAATTTGATTATCAGTTCATTATAAAACTCAACGCTATTAGTATGAATAAGCTTCTCTTTTTTTGAAAGGTTTTTCAAAGAAAATTTCAGTGCATAAAGTGCTGCCTTATCAAGGCTTTCTTCTGCCAGCTTTCGCATAATATCTACATCGTCATAATCACGTTCTTCTGAGATATAATCAGCAATATAGATAACCTTTTCTAAAAGGGTCATACCAGCTTTTCCTGTGGTGTGATAGCGTATTGCGCCAAGAATTTCCTCGTCATCAATTTTGAGATAACGCCTTGCATAAACTGCACCTGACATTGCGTGCCAAAGCTTTGGATTGTGAAGCTCTGTCTGACTTAGTATTATACCATCATCTTTCAGCATTTGCAACTGATTATTTTCATTTTCATTTTTTGTCACATCATGAAGCAAACCTGCAATGTATGCCTTATCTTTGTCAGCACCATATTTTTCGGCAAGATAAACTGCACTGTCGGCAACATTGAGCGAATGAATGTATCTCTTCTCTTTAAGTCTGCCCGAAAGGAGCGCTTTAAATTCATCAACACGTTCCATATAGTTCATTTATAAAGCTCCTTTTCTTTAATATAATTGAGTGTTTCATCTGTCAATAAATTTGCCAAATTTTCATTCATTTTAATCTTTTGGCGAATCTCGGTTGATGAAAGCTCTATCGGCAATAATTTTGAAATTATAATTTCATTTTTCAAAACATCTAAGTTTAAGTTATCAACAGAATACCTGCAAAGTGCTTCGTAATCCACCATATTTTCCCTTGATGCAACACAGAGCGTTGCAAGCGAAAGTATGTCATGATAGCGATACCACCGATGAAATGAAAGCAGCATATCAGAGCCGATAATCAGAAACAACTCATCGTCGGGATAGAGCATTTTAATTGCTGTTAGGGTGTCAATTGTGTAGCTTTTCCCCTTACGCAGCAATTCTATGTCACTAATTTCAAAACAAGCATCCCGAAAAGTGCGACGACACATTTCAAGCCTGTCCTCCCCACTTTGCAGTTCATCAGTCTGTTTATGCGGCGGAACAAAGGTTGGAATTATGATGATTTTGTCAAGCTGTGCGTTCTCTTTAATTTGCAACGCCAAGTTTAGATGCGCTTTATGCGGCGGATTGAATGTGCCGCCAAAAATTCCGATTCTGCTCATTTTGATTTGCGAACAGACCGAACAGGTGAATAGCGGCGCTTCTCATTCATTTCACGATAAAGCTTTTCTTTTGCCTTTTTTGCTGCCATTTTTTTGTTTTTTTCTTTCTGCGCTGCTTTTTCTTTGAGTTCAAGGCTTTCACGATAAAGCACAATTACACCGCCGATTACCTGAATTACATCTGCATCTGTTGCTTTTGCAAGCTCATCTGCAACCTCTCTGGGGGTTACCGGTGATGATTCAAGCAAAACCTTAACCTTGATAAGTTCTCTGGCACGCAGTGCATCATCGGTCTGCTTAATCAGTGCTTCTGACATACCGCCTTTACCAATTTGAAAAAGTGGATCAAGTGAATTAGCTTGTGCCCTGAAAGCGGCACGTTCTTTTCCTGTCATGTATATACTCCTTTTCGAGTTGATTTTTATAAATTATTATCTATTGCAAAAGTTGCCAGCAAGGTTTCAACATCCGTTCCGTCGCCTTCATAAAGATTTGATTCAATTTCATTAAATTTATTAAAATAATTATCATGCTTATCCATATAATCTAACGTATGCACTTCATCAGAAAAATCAAAATCTTTCGAAAAAAGGTTGATAGCTTCATTTAAGCAGCTTGCATAAAAATTCGCTCCGATTGATTCAAGAGCCCTTACCGTTTCAGCACAATATCTTGAAAAAGCGGAACAAAAATATCCGTAAAAGCCCTCACCATGTACCATTTCAATAAAATTTTCACATAAAACAAATTGTGCCTCTATATCAGTTAGAGCAGATATTTCTTTACCAAATTGGCATTTATTATAAAGCGACGGTGTATTCAGCGAATAGCTCTCAATTTCTATGTCATTCTTTTTCTTTTTTATCTATTAAAAATATTTTTAAACATAGTAACCTCAAATAAGAAAATTAAATATTACACTCCGATATACTGTGGCAAAACTTTTACAAGCTCACGAAGTGCATTACCTCTGTGGCTGATTGCGTCTTTTTCTTCAGCGGTAAGCTCAGCAAAGCTTTTTTTCGAAACCATGAAAACCGGGTCATATCCAAAGCCGCCATCGCCTATTTTTTCATAACCGATTTTCCCCTCACATTTACCCTCAATGCTGAGAGTTCTGCCATCGGGGAAACAAACGCAGATTGAGCTGACAAAACGTGCCGTTCTTTCTTCGTCAGGAACATTTTTCATGTTATCAAGGAGTTTGATAATATTTGCTTCATCGTTGCCATGCTCACCAGCATATCTTGCTGAATACACACCGGGCTCACCGCCGAGAGCATCAACGCAAAGTCCGCTGTCATCAGCAATGCAGGGCATATTAGCTTCTTCACAGCCGCTTTTTGCCTTTAATAATGCATTTTCCTCAAAGGTTGTTCCTGTTTCTTCAACGTCAGTAAGTTCAATTCCTGCCATTTCAGCGGTCAAAACTTCAATTCCAAGCGGAGCAAGAATGCGCTGCATTTCAGCACACTTCTTTTTATTATGAGTTGCAATTATAAATTTCATATCAGTTCTCCTCATCCTCATCAGCATGAGTTTCAGCTGTATTTTCAAAAAGGGCCTTTGCAAATACATCAGGTTTAAACGGCTGCAAATCATCAATTTTCTCGCCAACGCCAATAAACTTAACAGGGAGTTTAAGCTCATTTTTAATTGTGAGCACAACGCCGCCTCTTGCCGTGCCGTCAAGCTTTGTCAAAACAATACCTGTCAGTTCTGCAACATTCATGAACTCTTTCGCCTGATTAACAGCGTTTTGACCTGTTGTTGCATCAAGAACAAGTAAAATTTCACGGTCAGCATATGGGAGTTTTTTATCAACTATACGATAAATTTTGGCAAGCTCATCCATAAGGTTCTTTTTGTTGTGAAGTCTGCCCGCTGTGTCACAAATGATAATGTCACAGTCACGAGAAATACCTGCATCAATCGTGTCGAAAACAACAGCAGCCGGGTCTGCGCCCTCTTTGTGCTTAACCATTTCAACGCCCGCTCTGTCTGCCCAAACTTCAAGCTGTTCAATTGCAGCAGCACGGAAAGTATCAGCTGCTCCAAGAATAACTTTCTTCCCCTGAGCTTTATACATCGCTGCCATCTTGCCAATAGTCGTTGTTTTACCGGCTCCGTTGACACCGATTACAAGAATAATTGACGGGATTGTTATAAGACCCATATCCTCACCGCCGTCAATCATTTTGGCAACGATGTCAGCAATAACCATTTTTGCGTGCTTTGGATTTCTTACATCGCCTTTTGAAACACGCTTCCTGAGTTCTTCAACAATGTCAACTGCTGTCTGCATTCCAACATCACCCATGATGAGTGCTTCTTCAAGATCGTCATATAAATCATCAGTAATTTCTTCATATGCACCGAGAATGTCCTCGATGTTTTTGGTCATTCCCTCACGTGTTTTTCTTAAACCAAAACCGAGCTTTTTAAAAATACCCATTTATAGTTCCTCCTTGTCATCATTAG
>JAMPAE010000106.1 GCA_023667385.1 Ruminococcus sp. | reverse complement strand
ACCGAGGCCTGCACACAATATTATGAGGACGGTCGCAAGATCAATGATGAAATTCAGGCCGAAATCATGGAAAACATCATCAAGATGGAAGAAATCACAGGCAAGAAGTTCGGTGACAAGGAAAACCCGCTTCTCGTTTCTGTTCGTTCAGGTGCCCGTGCATCAATGCCCGGCATGATGGACACAATCCTCAACCTCGGTCTTAACGAAGAGGTTGTTGAGGTTATTGCAAAGCAGTCAAACAATCCCCGTTGGGCATGGGACTGCTACAGACGTTTCATTCAGATGTTCTCAGACGTTGTTATGGAAGTTGGTAAGAAATACTTCGAACAGCTCATCGACGCAATGAAAGAAAAGAAAGGCGTAACTCAGGACGTTGAGCTTACTGCTGATGACCTCAAAGAACTTGCATATCAGTTCAAAGCTGAATATAAAGATAAGATCGGCGAAGATTTCCCGTCAGACCCGAAAGTACAGCTTATGGAAGCTATCAAGGCTGTTTTCCGTTCATGGGACAACCCGAGAGCAAACGTTTACCGTCGTGACAACGATATTCCGTATTCATGGGGTACTGCTGTTAACGTTCAGGCAATGGCTTTCGGTAACATGGGCGATGATTGCGGCACAGGTGTTGCTTTCACCCGTGACCCGGCAACAGGTGCAAAGGGCCTCTTCGGTGAGTTCCTCACAAATGCACAGGGCGAAGACGTTGTTGCAGGCGTTCGTACCCCGATGAAGATTGCTGAAATGGAACAGAAGTTCCCTGAAGCATTCGCTCAGTTCACAAATGTTTGCTCAATTCTTGAAAATCACTATAGAGATATGCAGGACATGGAGTTCACGGTTGAACACGGTAAGCTCTTCATGCTCCAGACTCGTAACGGTAAGAGAACCGCTCAGGCTGCTCTCAAAATCGCTTGCGACCTTGTTGATGAAGGCATGAGAACAGAAGAAGAAGCAGTTCTTATGATTGACCCGAGAAACCTCGATACACTTCTTCATCCGCAGTTTGATGCAAAAGCTCTCAAGGCTGCAACTCCAATCGGTAAGGGTCTCGGTGCTTCTCCGGGTGCTGCTTGCGGTAAGGTTGTTTTCACAGCTGAAGACGCTGAAGCTTGGAAAGCAAACGGCGAAAAGGTTGTTCTTGTTCGTCTTGAAACTTCACCGGAAGACATCACCGGCATGAAGGCTTCTCAGGGTATCCTCACAGTTCGTGGCGGTATGACATCTCACGCAGCCGTTGTTGCTCGTGGTATGGGTACTTGCTGCGTATCAGGCTGCTCAGACATCGTTATGGATGAAGAAAACAAGAAGTTCACCCTTGCAGGCGAAACATTTGTTGAAGGCGATTACATTTCAATCGACGGTTCAACAGGTAACATCTATAAGGGCGTCATTGACACAGTTGACGCTTCAATTGCAGGCGAATTCGGCAGAATCATGGGCTGGGCTGACAAATACAGAACTCTCAAGGTTCGCACAAATGCTGACACTCCGAAGGATGCTAAGAAGGCTCGTGAGCTCGGCGCAGAAGGCATCGGCCTTTGCCGTACTGAGCATATGTTCTTCGAAGCTGACAGAATCGCAGCATTCCGTGAAATGATTTGCGCTGACACAGTTGAAGAAAGAGAAGCTGCTCTTGACAAGATTATGCCGTATCAGCAGGGCGACTTTGAAGCTCTTTATGAAGCACTTGAAGGCTGCCCGGTAACAATCCGTTTCCTTGATCCGCCTCTCCATGAGTTCGTTCCGACTGAAGAAGCTGACATCGAAGCACTTGCAGCAGCACAGGGCAAGAGTGTTGAAGATATTAAGGCTCTCATTGATTCTCTCCATGAGTTCAACCCGATGATGGGTCACCGTGGATGCCGCCTCACAGTAACATATCCTGAAATTGCAAAGATGCAGACAAAGGCTGTTATCCGTGCAGCAATCAACGTTAAGAAGGCTCATCCGGATTGGGCAATCAAGCCGGAAATCATGATTCCGCTCATCGGTGATGTTAAGGAATTCAAGTTTGTTAAGAAGATCGTTGTTGCAACAGCTGACGAAGAAATCGCAGCAGCAGGCGCTGACCTCGAATATGAAGTTGGTACAATGATTGAAATTCCGAGAGCTGCTCTCACAGCTGACGAAGTTGCAGCAGAAGCTGACTTCTTCTGCTTCGGCACAAACGACCTTACTCAGATGACATTCGGCTTCAGCCGTGATGACGCAGGTAAGTTCCTTGATGCTTACTATGATGCAAAGATCTTCGAAAACGATCCGTTTGCAAGACTTGACCAGAACGGCGTTGGCAAGCTCATGAAGATGACTCTTGACCTCGGCAAGCCGGTTAACCCTGCTCTCCACTGCGGAATCTGCGGCGAGCACGGCGGCGACCCAACATCGGTTGAGTTCTGCCACAACATCGGCCTCGACTATGTTTCATGCTCACCGTTCCGTGTGCCCATCGCACGCCTTTCAGCTGCTCAGGCTGCAATCAAGAGCAAATAAGTCAGGATTGACGGTTGTTTTGACTGCCAATAGGCAAAATAAATTCAAAATCAGACCTTGCAGAAATACTGCAAGGTCTTTTTTACTCGCAAAACATAAGAAAAGAGTCGTGTAGATACTGTAATTAATCGCCGTTTACTTAGATTAAAAAGTTTTTATGAAAATCTATTCTGTTTGCTTGACAAACTTTAAAAAGAGGTCTATAATATATCAGTGATATATAGCACTGATATACGGAGGCGTATCTATGAGTGAAGCAGAACTGACCACACTTGAAAAAATCCACATTGCCGCAAAGGATGCATTTATGGAATACGGCTTTAAGTCTGCTTCTCTGCGCCAAATCGTCAAAACAGCAGGTGTAACGCTGGGTGCGTTTTATGGTTACTACGACAGTAAGGAAGAACTGTTTGAAGCATTGGTCGGTGAGCAGTACGAGTATATAATGAGAATCTATCGCAAGGCGCAAACCGATTTCACGGAGATCCCGGAGATTGAGCAGCCTCAGCACATGGGCGAAATTTCCGGCGGTTGCATGACGGAAATACTCATGTATGCCTATGATCATCTTGACGAAATGAAACTGATTCTTTGCCGTTCAGAAGGAACACGGTTTTCAGGTATGATAGATGAAATGGTTGAAATTGAAGCTAAAGCCACACATGATTATCAAGAGGTTCTGAAAAAGCTTGGCAGACCGTCGCCTGAGATTGACCCAAGGCTGGAACACATCTTGATTACGGGAATGTTCGGCGCTGTTATGGAATTGATCATCCACGAAATGCCGTTGGAGCAGGCTCTTATATATCTTAAAGAAGTGAACGCCTTTTATACAGCAGGCTGGAAGAAAATTATGGGGCAATGAGTCCCTGTAATTTTTTAATCACGAGTTAGCCGAAGCTAACTGTTTGTTAAGGATATTGGAAACCATCCGCGGCGGTTTCTGTATCATAGAAAATTTCACAAGGAGGACTGAAAGTGAAAAAGAAAAGTAATCTTTCAGAGCTTATGAGTTATGCAGACAAGCACAAATATCTTACCCTGCTATCACTCATATTGTCTATCGTAAGTGCAGCTCTGGCATTACTGCCGTTCGTCTTTATCTTCTTTATTATCGAAGAAGTCATCGAGGTTGCACCGAATTTTTCAGAGGCAGTGAATGTTGCCCGAAACGGTTGGATGGCAGTATTGTTTGCGTTGCTCTCAATCGTCATTTATATAGGCGGCCTGATGTGTTCACATATGTCGGCATTCCGCATTGCAGGAAACATGAGAAAAACATTGATGGCACATATCGCAAAACTGCCGCTTGGCTTTGTCGGTGAAACGGGCAGCGGTAAAATCCGCCGCATCGTCAATGACAGCAGTGCAGCAACCGAAACCTATCTCGCACACCAACTGCCCGACATGGCCGGAGCTATTGCAACACCACTCGGCATGATTGTTATGTTGTTCCTGTTTGACTGGCGGTTTGGACTGATTTGCCTTGTACCTACTATTCTCGGCTTTGCGGCAATGTTCAAAATGGCAGGACCGAAGATGGCAGAAGATATGAAAAATTATCAGAATGCACTTGCCGATATGAACAACGAAGCAGTTGAATATGTGCGTGGCATTCCCGTTGTTAAAACTTTTGGGCAGACAGTACACACCTTTAAGAGATTCAAGGGTTCAATTGACAGATACTACAAATTTTGTATTTCCTATTGTAAACAATGTCGTATGCCCATGTTGCTGTACACTGTGTTCATCAACAGTGCCTTTGCGTTTCTGATTACGCTTGCACTGATTTTGGCAGGCGGTGAAGCTGTGGCACAATCTGTTCTGCTCAGCCTCATTTTCTATGTAATCTTTACCCCTGTGATTGCAACTTCCATGACAAAGGTCATGTACATCAGTAAAAACGGCATGGTTGTAACCGATGCACTGAATCGTGTGCATTCAATTCTCGACTTACAGCCTTTGCCGGAGCCGCAGAGAAGCGTCTCGCCTAAGGATAATTCAGTGGAATTCAAAAATGTATCTTTCAGATACAGCAGTTCTGAAACAAATGCAGTTGACGGCATTTCACTCAAGGTACAATCCGGTGAAACGGTCGCTTTAGTCGGTCCGTCAGGCGGCGGAAAAACCACTGTTGCAGGATTGATTTCTCGTTTTTGGGATGTAACAGACGGCGAAGTCAAAATCGGCGGTGTAAATGTAAAGGATATTCAAAAATCCGAACTGATGGAAACAGTTTCATATGTTTTCCAAGATAGCAGACTTCTCAAAACCTCTATCTTTGAGAACGTGAGACTTGCCAAGCCAAATGCTGCACGCAAAGAGGTTGAAGCAGCCTTGCATAAAGCACAGTGCGACGATATTATTGCAAAGTTGCCGAACGGTATAGATACAGTAATCGGAACAAAAGGTGTGTACCTGTCAGGCGGCGAGCAACAGCGAATTGCTATCGCCCGTGTGATGCTGAAAGATGCGCCGATCATCGTTTTGGACGAAGCAACTGCATTTGCCGATCCTGAAAACGAATCACTTGTGCAGAAAGCATTTGAAGAATTATCAAAAGATAAAACGGTCATCATGATCGCTCACCGTTTGACCACCGTCAAAAACGCAGACAGAATATTTGTATTAAAAGACGGAAGAATCGAGGAATTCGGTACACATGACACGCTCGCAGAAAAGGACGGTCTGTATGCAAAAATGTGGCAGGATTATCAGACTTCTGTCAACTGGAAAGTCGGAGGTGCAAAATGATTAACAAATTGATGAAAAGATTTGCGCTCTCTGATGAAGGCGCAAAAGGACTCGTTTGGGCAACAGTTGCATGCACGGTCGGCGACCTTGTGCTGATGCTTCCTGTGGGACTTCTCTATTGTCTTGTAAATGATTTCATGAATGGTGCAGTACCGAAAAACCATTATGTATTTTACGCCATCGGAATTGTTGCAGCCCTTATTCTGATATTCCTAACTGAATTTTGGAAATACAATTCTACTTTCTTTTCCACTTACAGAGAATCCGGCAAGTGCCGCATCCGTCTTGCGGAAAAGCTGCGTAAGCTTCCCCTGTCATTCTTCGGTAAAAAATACCTTGCCGACCTGACTAACACCATGCTCAGTGATGTGGAAACAACCGAGCATATGTATTCCCACTGCGTGCCGCAGTTTTACGCTTCGATCATTTCAACCTGCGTTATTGCGGTAAGTCTGTTCTTTTACGATTGGCGACTCGCTTTGGCAGCATTATGGGTACTGCCTGTTGCATTGCTGATTGTTGGATGTTCTAAAAAGGCACAAAACCATTTCAGCCGCAAGCAAAATGCAGCGAAAATTGATGTTCAGGACAGTGTGCAGGAGT
>JAMPAE010000105.1 GCA_023667385.1 Ruminococcus sp. | reverse complement strand
AGGTTGCATTAACAATTTTGTCACCTTCAACCTTACCCCAAATCTTAAGTGGTTCTTTTTCAGATTTTTCCTCTTCACCGCCGATAAACGGAATAACGTTGTCAACCATTTCAGGCCATGTTGCAAAGGTTTTACCTGCGTCCGAAATTGCCTGATAAGTGCAAACAAGAACTTTTTCAACACCAAACTTCTTGTCAAGCGGATAAATAGCAGGAACATAGCTTTGAAGCGAGCAGTTTGATTTAACTGCAACGAAACCACGTTTTGTTCCAAGGCGCTTTCTTTGAGCTTCAATAACCTTAATGTGATCAGCGTTCAACTCCGGAACAACCATCGGAACATCTTCTGTTCCTCTGTGAGCACTGTTGTTTGAAATTACAGGGCACTCAGCTTTAGCGTATTTTTCTTCAAGAGCCTTAATTTCATCTTTTTTCATGTCAACTGCGCAGAAAACGAAATCAACTTCTGCAGCAATGTCATTAATATCATCAGTGGCATTCTTAACAATAATATCAGCAAGGTTTTCCGGAATAGGTTTTGTCATTTGCCATTTGTTTCCAACAGCCTCTTTGTATGGCTTGCCTGCTGAACGTGGGCTTGCTGCAAGAACCTTAACATTAAACCAAGGATGTTCAGCAAGCAAAAGGCAAAATCTCTGACCTACCATTCCTGTTGCTCCGATGATACCAACATTGTACTTTTTCATAAAAACACCTCATTTTTATTTTAGTCACAAATTAATCTTAATTTTTAGTGTAAACTGTTGCTAATTTCGGCAATTTGCACTATAATATACGCATTGATTTATATAATATCACGTGAATACTCATTAGTCAAACGTTTTTTGAACATTTTTTATAAAAACTTTGCTCTTTTTTTGTGCAGTTATCAACGTGATAATTATCATGAGGAACAAACCTTAATTTTATTGCATTTTTGGTTACCAGTTATTAATTTGTATGTGAGGAGTTATTATGAACAAATCAGATTTCTTTTATGATTTGCCAAAGGAGCTTATAGCTCAGCATCCTGTTGAACCAAGGGATCATTCAAGGCTCATGGTTGTTGACCGTGAAAACGGTGAAATCATGCATAAACATTTTTATGATATTATTGATGAATTAAACGAAGGCGATTGCCTGATTCTCAACAATACCCGTGTTCTTCCTGCTCGTCTTTACGGAATTAAGGAAGAAACAAACGCAAAGGTTGAGTTCCTTTTGCTTAATAACAAAGGTGATGATGTTTGGGAGGTTATCACCGGACCGGGTAAACGTGCAAAAAAAGGCACACGCTTTACTTTTGCTGACGGATTGCTCAAAGCGGAAATCATGGACGTACTCGAAAACGGAAACCGCCTCGCTCATTTTATATATGATGGTAATTTCTTCAATATTCTTGATGAAATCGGTCAGATGCCGCTTCCGCCATATATAACGGAAAAGCTTGAAAACGGTGAGCGGTATCAGACTGTTTATTCAAAAGAACTTGGTTCGGCTGCCGCTCCAACTGCCGGTCTGCATTTTACTAATGAACTTATGGAAAAGATTGAGCAAAAAGGTGTCAGTATCGGATATGTAACGCTCCATGTTGGTTTGGGTACTTTCAGACCTGTTAAGGCTGATGACATTACACAGCATCATATGCATTCGGAGCACTATTGGTTACCGAAAGAAACTGCCGATTTAATTAACCGCACCAAAGAAAAAGGAAAACGAGTAATTGCGGTTGGAACTACTAGCTGCCGTACACTCGAATCTGTTGGTACGTTCAAAGGCGAAATCACGGAAAGTGAAGGCTGGACGGATATTTTCATTTACCCCGGCTATAAATTTAAGTGCATCGACGGGCTTATCACAAATTTCCATCTTCCTGAAAGCACACTGATCATGCTTGTAAGCGCTTTTTGCGGATATGAAAACACGATGAATTTTTACAAGGTTGCTGTTGAAGAAAAATATAGATTTTTCTCATTTGGCGATGCAGCGTTCCTAAGATAACGGAAACAATAATAAACGAACAATCACACCTTGTCCGACTGCAACAGGGTAATAGTGATTTTAAACTTTATGTAGTCGGAAAGGTTAGAAATTATGCTGAAAATAATCAAGACCAACAAAACTGCAAGACGAGGAGTTTTTGAAACGGTTCACGGAACGGTTCAGACTCCGGCTTTTATGAATGTTGCAACTTGCGGAGCAATAAAAGGCGGACTTTCTGCGCTCGATTTGAAAGACATCAAATGTCAGGTTATGCTTTCAAATACTTATCATTTGCACGTGCGTCCGGGAGATGAACTTGTTCATGAAATGGGTGGGCTGCATGAATTTACTCGCTGGGATGGTCCGATTTTGACGGACAGCGGTGGATTCCAGGTGTTCTCACTTGCCAAACTCCGTAAAATCAAAGAAGAGGGAGTTAACTTTAACTCTCATGTTGACGGCAGACACATTTTCATGGGGCCTGAGGAGAGTATGCAGATTCAATCAAATCTCGGTTCAACAATTGCAATGGCCTTTGATGAATGTGTTGAAAATCCCGCAAAATATGATTATGCTAAGAAATCCTGCGAAAGAACCGTCAGATGGCTCATCAGATGCAAAGCGGAGATGGACAGACTCAACTCGTTGCCTGAAACAATCAACAAAAATCAAATGCTTTTCGGTATAAATCAGGGTTGTACATATGATGATCTCAGAATCGAAAACATGAAGCAAATTGCAAAACTGAACCTTGACGGCTACGCAATCGGGGGCCTTGCAGTTGGTGAACCGAAAGAAGATATGTACCGAATTATTTCGGCAGTCGAGCCTTATATGCCAACGGACAAGCCAAGATACCTCATGGGTGTTGGTACCCCCGGCAATATAATCGAGGGTGTAAGCAGGGGGGTTGATCTTTTTGACTGTGTTATGCCAAGCCGTAATGCTCGTCATGGACATCTTTTCACATGGGACGGGATTATTAATATCAATAACGCAAAATATGAAAAAGATGGATCGCCGATTGACACTCAATGCAACTGTCCGACTTGCAGAAGCTTCAGCAAATCATATATCAGACATCTTTTCAAAAGCAAGGAAATGCTCGCAATGCGTCTTTGCGTAATACATAATCTTTGGTTTTACAACACTTTAATGGAACGAATCCGAGAAGCACTTGATAATGACTGCTTTGACGAATTCAAGGAAAAATATGTTGATTTGCTGGATAAAAGAATTTAATTTCCAATGAGCATAAAAATCATAAAAATTGTCTATTGACCTAATTGACATATTTTTATAAAATATAGAAAGAGTGTGTAGCTTAAAGCGTAAATCCAGCTTTTGCTACACGCTCTTTTTCTATGTCAGGAGGTTTTTTATGAAAAAAGATCAAAACAAAATGGCTGAGGCTGATGTCAAAAAGCTTATGCTAACCATGGGTATACCGATGATTATCTCGATGGTACTTCAGGCACTTTATAACATTGTTGACAGTGCTTTTGTTTCGAATATGCCTGAGGTTGGTGAATCGGCATTGAATGCACTGACAATTGCTTTCCCGATGCAAATGTTGATGGTGGCGATAAGCATTGGTACCGGAGTAGGTGTTAATGCTTTGGTTGCAAAAAGCCTTGGACAGGGCAGCACTGAAAAAGCATCACAAACAGCAGGTAACGGTATTTTTCTTGCGCTTATTGTTTATGCTGCCTTTTTATTGTTTGGCTTGTTTGGTGCTTCATTTTATGTAAGAACGCAAACATCAAGTGAGCTGATTTCAGATATGGCAGTCAAGTATCTTCGCATTTGCTGCGTTTATTCCGCAGGTATAGTCTTTTTTGGCATTTTTGAAAAGCTGCTGCAAGCAACAGGCAATTCAATGTATTCAACCATAGCTCAAGTCAGCGGAGCGGTTATAAATATTATTCTTGACCCATTGCTGATATATGGAATGTTTAAGCTGCCGAAGCTTGGAATCACCGGTGCGGCAGTTGCAACTGTAATTGGTCAATATGTATCTTTTGTTACAGCATTAATTTTTCAATTGAAAATTAACAAAAAAGTGCCAATTAAAGTAATACACATCAAGCCATCAAAGCAAATTATAAAAGAAATCTACGCCATTGGCTTGCCTGCAATTATCTCTCAGGCACTTATGTCACTTATGACATATTGTCTAAACATTATTTGCCACAGAATCGGCGAAAATATGGTTACTGCTTACGGTCTATACTATAAAATTCAGCAATTTATTCTGTTTGCCGCATTTGGAATCAGAGATGCTATTACACCAATCGTTTCTTTCGGACACGGCATGAAAAGCAAAAAACGGGTTAATGACGGAATCAAATACGGATTAATATATACATCTGTGATAATGATAGCGGGCACATTGATTGTTGAACTGTTCGCATCACCGCTTACATCTGTTTTTGACCTCAGCGGTCAAACGGAGCAGCTTTGTTTAAGTGCGATGCATATTATTTCAATTAGTTTTTTCTTTTCCGGCATCAGTATTGCCATGCAGGGCGTTTTTCAGGCAATCAACTGCGGCGGAAAGTCGCTCATTGTTTCCGTTTGCAGGCAATTCATTTTTGTTATTCCCGTTGCTTTTATTTTTTCAGAAGTTGTGCTTAAATATAATGCTGCTACATGGATTGTTTGGCTGACTTTCCCGATTGCTGAATTTATCACCGCAATTATATCAGTTTTGCTTTTAAAAGAATCTGCAAAGAGTATGTTTGATAAATAAACGAGTTTTGCCTCATTAAAAACAAATAAAATTCACAAATGCTATTGCATTTATCAACGTCAAACTGTATAATGTATATGTTATGACTCAAACAAACTATAATTAGGAGGACTTTTAAATGAGCATAAACCTTCTTACAGCAGCTAATGCAGGTAGTGCAGGAGCAGGCGGAACATCAATGATTTTACTTATGGTTGCAATGTTTGCAATTATGTATTTTGTAATGATCAGACCGCAAAAGAAAAGACAAAAGGAAGAGCAGGCGATGCGTGATGCTGTTGATGTTGGAGATGACATCACAACAATCGGCGGAATCTGTGGTCGTGTTGTAACAGTTAAGGAAAATCAGCTTATCATTGAAACCGGTTCAGACAGAACCAGAATGCAGGTTATGAAATGGGCTGTTCAGACTAATAACACTGCCAATGAAAGACTTCAGGCCGAACGTGCAGCAGCCAAAGAAGCAGCTGAAAAAGCAAAAGCTGAAAAGCAGGCAAAAAAATCAAAGAAGTCTAAGGAAGACTGATTGATAATCTTAGCATATAAACTTGAAACTCCTCATATTCTTTTAACAGAGAACATGAGGAGGATTTTTTTATGATAAAAAAAGGAAAGCCAGTGAAGCGCAAAGAAAATAGCATAAACAACAGAACAAAAATATTTATCAAAGCGCAAATTCTCGCATTAATTGTATATTCAGCTTTTTTCATTGTTGCTTCTGTCATTATGTATAGCTCCGATATGGACAAAGCAAAAGGCTTTTACGCCGCAATTGCTGCATTTGCCATTTCATCGTTTGTTTGTGGATTTTATTCAGGATTTAAAATTCACAAAAACGGTCTTTATGTAGGCTTGTTGTTTGCTCTGCCCGCTAATGCAATTGTGACGCTGATCTCGCTTATAATCAATTCACTCAACATTGATTTTACTCTTGCGATAACAGTTGCGATTCTTCTTATCAGCTCAATGCTTGGAGGCGTGGTGTCGGTCAACACAAAGCTCAAGGCAAAATAATAAACAGGGAAAGGAAAGTAAATCGTGAAAATTAATGCTACTTTTACAAAGCCGCAAAAACCAAGAATACATATCGGCAAAAAATTAGGTTCAGACATAAAAAATAAGATACTGTTTT
>JAMPAE010000104.1 GCA_023667385.1 Ruminococcus sp. | reverse complement strand
CTTAATATGATTCGCATTTTGCAGGTTATGAATCTGACCGATTATAATATGTTTTAAATCGTAGTAGTCATTAATGCTTAGGTTGGTTTCGACTTCAATTCCCATTTTTTTAATAATCAAATCAACAAATGCTGCATCGCTTGTTGCATTGCCGCCTGCAACACGCTCTTTGGACATATCAGGACTTGATATATTTCCAAATGATTCCAGCAGTTCGCGCTTTTCTTGCTGAAGATTATGTATCTTAACCCCTAACAATTTCAATTGTTCTAAGTATTCTTTTGCTTCCATCCCTTGCCCTCATTTCATAATGCTTCATCACACGTTTTTAACTCCGAGATACCTCAAAACCGCAAGTTTTGCTTCGTCAACGCCGTTGCACACGCAGGCACAATAACCCTTGCTGTTCAGGTAATCAATCCAATCCTGCTGTTCTTTTGATGCCCTGCCGCCTTTTGCACGTTTCAGCTCAATGAACAAACCGCAATGTCGCTTTGTCGGAATCGGCACAAAGATGTCGGGAAACCCCGGACGCATTCCCATTTGTTTAAGCTTTGCCCCGTATGAAGCGGTACGCTTGCCCTCATTTGCAATGTGAACACTGCGTTTTAAGTCTTTATGTATCATCGCCGCTTCAGTTCCCTCGAGCCAATCGAAAAGCTTTTTCTGCGCTTCATCTTCCGTTTCATTCGCCCTGAGCATTGCGTTATATTCATCAATTGACACATGAATCATTGTATATAACCTTGTTCCTCCAACCTCACATAATAGTTGAGCTTTTCCGCTGCATTTTCAAGCCTGTCGGCTGCTGCGAGCATCATGTCACCAATGCATTTAGCTGAACCCACATTAAACGGACATTCACGGCAATGCGGCACATTTTCTTCGCCTGCACAACGTCTCAACTGTTCAATCAATTCCTCTGTTGTCATTTTCATTCTCCTTTCTCATATCCGCCCTCATGCCTCCGACTTCACATACACCTCATGCGATCCGTCGATATACGCTTTTTCCTCGTCAGCCGGTTCATAACCCAAACGTTCCAACAACCCATATAACGCTTCCAATTCGGCACATTTTGAATATTCACCGTAATAGCTGTAGCAGTTAACGTATTTACTTTTGGTTTCATAACAGCAGATCGCAAGCATCATTTTGGCAGGGTGTTTTTCAATAAATTCGGTGAACTGACGATTACCTTTTTCCGTGTCGATTTCCACATCTGTTTTTGCATAGTTGATTGCATCAATCAGTCGTGCACAACGGTAATTGCTATAGAAATTCGTCAAATAAAATGCGGTGATTACAGGCAGATCGCCTTTCTTTTCGTGATAACTGCGGACAAAATCAAGACGGCTGTTCTCGCATTGTTTTTCTATCTCTTCCAATTTTGAAATTTTCGCTGCCCTCAAATGCTCTTTTTCTGCCTGTCTTTCTCTCTCAGCGTCCATTTCAGCCTTTTCTTCTTCTGCGATTTCACGGTATAAATACACCCAACCCCATTTGAACGCATATGTATATTTAACTTCGTTCGCATCTTTCGGTATCACAAAATCATCAGGAATAACTGTGTTCAGATGTCCGCTGAAATATGTTTTAGATCCTGCATCACACTCTGTGACTTCATCGGCAAAACTGTTGAAAACATCTCGCCACGCATTTTCTTTTGCTTTGGTTTTCATGTTGCTTTTTGCCCTGTCACACGCCCATTTGAAATTGCTTGTTCCGATGTATTTCAATACATCTTCTCTTTCATCTTCGTCGATAGCCGCAAGTTCAACCAATTCCGCAATAGTTGCACCTTTTTTCTCAGCCTGCATGACATTATCCTTGCCCATTTCAGCAATTTTCACCCTGCGTCTGACGGTGCTTTCAGAAAATCCCGTTCTGTCTGAAATGCCCTCAACGCTCTCGCCGAGGTCAAGCAACATCTGCATACCGAACGCTTGCTCTGAAATTGCTAAATCCTCACGTTGCATATTTTCCGCAAGCATGGTTGCAATCTGCTCCTTGTAGTCCATGCGGACAATCTTGCAGGGCAGTTCTTTCATTCCTGCTTGCTTTGCCGCATTGAATCGTCTGTGTCCGATGATGATGGTATATATACCGTCATAGTCTGTTGCATCTTCGCCCGGATGCGCTTCTTCCCATCTCACAACGGTCAAATTCTGCATAATGCCGCTTTTCTTGATACTTGCGGCAAGGTCAGTAACATCACCAATGTTCTTTCTCGGATTCTCCGGGTGTTCTGTTAAATAGCTGATAGGTATATTTACGATTGTGTTCATGTCAATTACTCCTTAATTTTGTTTTTATGTAAATGCTTCCTCTGCGGACTGCATCTGCCCTCAGGCACAGTCCAATCCGCAATATGTCATGCGGACGATGTCCGTCAGAACGGCAAATCTTCATCGTCAACAATTTCTTCAAAGTCGCTTGGTGCTGCGTTTGAAAATCCATCATTTGGCAGGTTGTCCGGTGGCTTTGGCGTGCTATCACCCTTGTTGCCGCAGAAGCTCACTTCACGTGCGATGACTTCAAATGCAATACGCTTAACTTTGTTTTTATCCTCATACGACCTTGTCTGAATCGCACCTTGAATCGCTATCATCTGACCCTTTTTGAAATATCTGCAAACAAATCTTGCGGTGCTTTCCCATGCAACAATGTTGATGAAATCTGTTTTCGGCTGTGTATCTCGCTCTGTTCCTCTTCGCTGAATCGCAACGCAGAAACTGCAAACATCTTTGCCGGTGGTGGTTGTCCTCAGTTCAGGATCAGCCGTCAATCGACCCATTAAAACTACGCTGTTAATCATTCTAGATTACTCCTTTCTCTGCGGACTGCATCTGCCCTCAGGCACAGTCCAACCCGCAATATGTCCTGCGGACGATGTCCGCTAATCATTCTACATACATCCTTCCGTTATATACGAACGCAATCGCTTCATCTTTGAACTTTGCGACTTCCTCTTGCTCGGCGTAGATGTACGTATAGCCGTTTTTGCTGTGAAATGTATCGGCAAAAAATTCAAATCTTTCGCCGCCGACCAATCCGACAATAATTGTGTCTGTCATTCGTCAATACTCCATTCTTTGTTTAATTTTTCAATTTCATCTTTTGCATAATCTTTACAGTCCAACAATATGTAATAGCCGGCTGTTTCTTTCAGCTTTTGACCTCTTGTTTCGTCATCATACAGGCAGCCGATAAGCTCAAACAGCTTGCAAAACGTCTTTTTCTGCGACAGTTTCTTTATGCCTTTTGTCAGGCTGTCAAACAGGACATTTGCCCTCATGCGAAGCTTGCTTACTTTTTCCTTAATCAACCTTGCAGAAACAGGCTCAACCACCGAAATGATTTCAAGATACAAATCTTCTCTTTCTTCGGCCGTCATTGTCGTGCATTTTTTGTTTAACTTCGTGAGGGCAACATCAACAATTGCATAATCTCTGCAATCTCTTTTGATACTTAACTTTTTGCTTTTTTCATCACGAACAGCTTCTATGTAATTAGTACGCATTAAACCGCCTTGTCTGATAGCTTCATCCTTTTTGATATAACCTTTTGCAAAATCACCGTAAAGAGTGCATAAATCATTGAAGAACTTAATATCTGTTTGCGTTTCCATGCCCTCAGGCAATTTCTTGTAACTTTTTGACGCTGCTTCTTTCAAAGTCTGAAACCGCTCATTGAGTTCATCTATTTCTTTTGACATCTTTTTCACCTACTTTCAAGATTCGTCACAAAACTTTACACATTTACAAGTCTTTTCAAACTGACCTCTCGGGTCAGCCTGAATCCGCCTTTTTCTTGCTTATCTTTGGCGGCTCTATCACATACTTGAAACGCATATATCCGTACTTTGTTACCTCTGTTTCAACCAAAATATATCCTTTTGGCGTTTTCGGCGGTTTATTTTCCGAATACTTGCGTTTTATGATTTCCGGTTCTTCTCGGTCAGGCTTTCGAGTGTTCCTTGTCTGCTTCCAACGGTGTCCACCTTGTTCGGGAGTCCAATGATCAAACAGATAATTTGCCAAACCTGTGTAGTCCTGACCGTAATCCTGCATTTTGCCGGTGACTTCGTTTTTGTATAAATTGTGTTCACGCAAAGGCTTGACATCAACTATCTCGCCGTAAATCCACTGTTTTCTTATGTATTCTTCAGGAACACCGTCCGAAATCATATGGAAATGTATTCGATGCGTACTTTTTCCCCGACCCATGTATATGAATATCACGGCATCGGTGTATTTGTATTTGAGCCGCCTGAAGAACAAATCCCGAATGTGCCTTGCTTCGTCAAAAGTGTGCACTTCGTTTTCATTATCAAATGTCAGCGTACTGTACAATGAGCGTGGCGAAAAATTTTCATTAACAAGTCGTATGTGCTTTCGCCTTGAAATACCTGCCCGGTGTGCTTCACGTTCTTCTTCAGTTTTAAACCTCAGACGCTCAGGCGCTTTTTTTGCGTCTTTCACACGGTCCGAAACGGTAAATATTTCCTGTTCACATACAACACCCGAAAAAGTTTTAACTCTTACTCTCGGCATATATGTATTACTCCGTTCTTTTCTGTTGACGAACGGTGCAAAATGTGTTACAATATTTTTGCCTAAACATCACTTTGCACCGTTTTGGTGTAACAGTTTCATATATCAGAATTGCGCTCTGATATATGGGACTGTTTTTTTATTTGCCCTCATGAACTGCACACGCACGTTCTCTGACCGTGGGCTTGTCCGTTCTGCTGAAAACAGAATTTTCGAACTTCAGTGCGTTGTATCTGCCTTTAATCACCGGAATAATCTGTTCAGCAACTTCAACCTGCAATTTCAACTGCCTGTTTTCGGCTTTAAGCTTTTTGTTTTCTGCCCTCATGGCTTTGTTGCGTTTGATGCAATCCTCAATTACATCCGAAAGCCAACAGGCGAAAACAAACACACCGAACAATATCAGTGCCCCGATGACCATTCGCAAGCCCTCATCTATTCTGTACCACATGGTTTCTTTCCTCCTTATGTTAATTTCTTGGTGTTTCTGATGAGCTTTTCCAGCTCTTTCAGCATTTGCTCATGCCATTTGATTTTGCTTTTGCATTTTTCAACGGCTTTTGCGTCACGTTCAGCCTGAGCAGTGCGCTTTTTAGCTTTCCACTTTTCAAGTGCCGCTGAATAATCGGCATAGTCTTTTTCAAAATCCATCAGCATGGCTTCATATTTTTCCCTGTCGGGAGGTGCATACACGGCTTACCCTCCTTTCCTCATGTAGATTTTGACCTTGCGTCTGACAGCTTCGTAATTCTGCGCCATCAGGTATGTACAATAGCCGTCAACAAGCGTCATGCTTTCATCAACAACAATCGGGCTAAGCTTGCCTGTGTCGATGTAGGCATCAATTTTTGTCTGCATCTTTTCCGGCTTCGGCGGTGTGTGCAAAAACCTCCTGCTGATGCTGATTTTGTCAAAATTCCTGCGCATCATGCGTCTTGTCTTTTTCATGGGGTTGCTCCTTTCGATTTATAATGCTTCATACTGCTCAGGGTGCTGAGCAAAATACCTATTTAATGTTGACGAAAGCCGTTTGCCGGCATTTTCCTCAAATTTCTTCTTTTCTTCGGGTGTTAATGAATCAAATGGTACTTCTTCCCCATTTTCTTTCGCCATCCATAATGTAACCGTGTATTTCGGCTTCGCCATTTTATATCACCTCCGTAATCTCTATGCGATTTGAAATTTGTCCTATTTACAAAATGCTTCTGACAATGAACAACGTCTGAAACAAAAACACGAATGTTTTCATTTTGGATGATTCACCTGCCGAGAGCGTAAACCAGTAAATAACCAAAGATACCTCAAATATAATCTTTGTGATTGTTTTA
>JAMPAE010000103.1 GCA_023667385.1 Ruminococcus sp. | reverse complement strand
ATTCGGCGCAGAAAAAATTTTCACTGTCACCGCTGACATGACAAAGGACGAGGACACTCAAAAGGTTATCGACTGCATCAAGGCTAATACCGGTAAGGTTGATATTCTCATTAACAATGCAGGCACCGGTGCAAATGTGCGCAGCATCAATGAAACACATGAAGGTTGGGAGAGGGTAATTAATCTCAACCTGACAAGTCACTTCTTCTTTTCGCAGAAAATTGCAACTGAGTTCATGATTCCGCAAAGGAGCGGCAAAATCATCAATATGTGCTCACTTAGTGCTTTCATCGGTGTTCCGAATGCGGTTGCTTACAGCGCAAGCAAAGGCGCAATTTTGCAAATGACAAAATCTCTTGCAGGTGAATGGGCAAGATTCAACATTCAAGTTAACTGCGTTTGCCCCGGATTTATTGAAACACCGCTGATTAAAGAAAACATGGAAAATCCGCAGTGGATGGGATATATGAACCTGAGAATCCCGATGAAACGCCTTGGAAAACCTGAGGACGTCATCGGCTCGGTGCTGTTTTTGTCATCAAACCTTGCAGATTACATCACAGGCGCATCACTGATCATTGACGGCGGCTACTCAAGCGCAGGTTAAGTGTTTGCAAACGACTCATATTGCGGATAATGCCGCAACAACTTAAATGGTATCATTAGCATAAAACAAATTACGGCAACCACGTGGCTGCCGTAATTTTTATATAGATTCAATTCAGAACTTTCGATGTTTATACCGTTGCGAGTGCTTTGTCGCTGAGCTTCATGAAGTCAATCTTGTCCATCTTTGTTCTCGGAAGCAAGTCATAAACCTCATATTTTCTCGGGCAGCCATAGCCCTCAATATTTGCTGCACAGTATGCCTTGAGGTCATCAAGTGCTTTCTCTTTATCCTCAACACTTTCAGCAAATGATACACAGAGCTTAACAAGCGGCTTGCCTGTGTTTTCATCATATCCCTGAACTGCGCAAACCTCGCTGATATAATCAAGCTTGTCCACGCATTCTTCAATTGAGCTTGGATAAATATTATAGCCGGCAATGATGATGATTCTCTTTTTACGTGAAGTGAAATATATATATCCATCTTCGTCAAGATAGCCAATGTCACCGGTTCTGATCCACTTCGTGCCGTTTTCGTCAACATAAATGCCGTCATCGGTCACAACACCATCGGGAAGATAGCCTTGCATCATCAGGTCACCACGTGCAACAATTTCGCCGCTTTCACCTGCGGGAAGTGGATTGCCCTCATCGTCCCAAATTTCAATTGTAACACCTGCAAGCGGATAGCCTGAAGATTCCTTCTTATAATGAGCGCCGCCGTTGCTTGTCATAACGCCGCACATTTCTGTCAGACCGTATCCTCTGCCAAGCCTTGCAGTTGCGCCGTGTTTTTCCATCAGTCCGTCAAATCTGTTGAGCAATGCATCGCTTACGATGTCGCCGCCCGCAAAGCACATTGCAAGATTTTTCGTGCCCTCATTTTCAAAGTTGTCACAGTCAATCATCTTCTGGAACATCTTCGGCACACCAAGAATTTCAATAACGTTATATTTTCTGATAAGCTCATTAGCCTGAACCGGGTCAAATTTTGGCATAACAATCGGTTTATATGCATTGCAAAGCGCATAATGCATTGAACCGCCCAAGCCAAACGCATGAAAGCACGGAAGCACACAAAGTGCATGAGCTGTTTCGTAATCATGCTCCTCATCAAGAAGATAGAGCTTATATGCAAGTGAGTTAAAAACGTAACTTGTGTGAATTACGGTTTTACTTTTGCCTGTTGTTCCGCCGCCATGAAGATAAAAGCCAACTTCTTTACCGATACCTTTGACAGTCGGTACTTCCGGAAGATCCATTGCCATGATGTCTTTGAACTTGACAACAGTGTCACATTCAGGAACTTTGGCGTTTTGCATTTCGTTGTATACTGCGTATTTATATGCGGTGCCATCGCAATAATCCGAAACAGAGCAAACTATTGTGGGATACTGCGCAATGACTGAAGCAAACGGAGCAGCGGCAATATCAAGGATGAACAGACCATTTGACTTTGTCAGCTTCATGATTTGCTCAAGAGCCTGCGGCGGGGTCAGCGGATGAACAAAGTTTGCAATGATTCCAAGCTTATTAAGCGCATAAAATGCCGTGAAAGCATGAGAGCAGGTTGGAAGAAACACTGTGTATACATCGCCTTTTTTGAGCCCTTTTAAAGCAAGATAAGAAGCGAGCTTTTCAACATCGGCAAAAAGCTTGCTCATTTTTGTTTCTGAAGTCTGATCTGCAACAGGAATTACAAAAGCAGTGTAATCTCCGATGTCTTTTGAAACCCTTGCATAACATTCTTGAACATATTCATAGCATGACTGATTTTCGGGGATAGCAAGATAATGTTCCTTTGGAACCCTATATTCATCATATGTAATTGTTGCCATTTAAATCCTCCTGTCTGCAAAATCCTGATTTCATTCAAGATTACAGTATGTCATAATTTTTACACTTTGTATTCTATTCTTAATGTGACAAACTGTCAATTGTCAAATTTCAAATAATTGAAACAATTGTTACACAACCGTGAATTATGTTAGATAAAAGCTTTCGGTTTTTTATTAAAAATGTAAAACAGTGCAGGTAATCTGCACTGTTTATGTTTATCATCACTTTCTTGCCGTCATTTTCTTCTCATCTTTCATCATTATCATCATCAAAATCAGTACCATCGGGAATACAACGGCAAAAATCATGCCTTTTCCAAGGTCGTCACCAAAAAAGCTTGCCGTATATCCGATTGCGGCAGGACCTGTTGAACAACCAAGGTCGCCAAACAGAGCCAGCAGGGCAAACATTGCCGTACCTCCCTGCGGAATCTTTTTTGTTGAAAGGCTGAATGTTCCCGGCCACATGACGCCAACCGAAAATCCGCAAAGTCCGCAGCCTATGAGTGACACAATCGGCCACGGTGAAAGTGAAGTCAGCAGATAGCTAAACACGCAGAGAGTGGCTGAACCAATCATGAACATCTTGAGCGATACCTTTTCACTGAGTTTTGCATAAAGCACACGGGCAGTACCCATCAAAGCGGCAAACATACACGGGCCGAGCAAATCTCCTGTTGTTTTGGAGACGTTGAGCGCCGACTCAGCAAACGCTGACGCCCACTGACTCATTGCAAGCTCGCTTGCGCCTGCGCAGAACATGATTACAGCGCAAATGAGGAACATCTTCGTTTTGACAAGGCTTCTGATTCCCATCCCTTTATATTCATCAAGCATTTTTGGAAACGGAACCAGCATCAAATAAATTGCATTAACAAACGGTACCACCGCCCATAAAACGGCGAGCACACGCCAGTTACTTATGCCGGCTGTTACGAAAAACAGGGTTGACAGCGCAACAACACTCATTTGTCCCCAGCAATAAAACGAATGGAGCAGGCTCATGGAGGCTGATTTATTTTCAGTTGGGCAGGCTTCAACCAGCGGACTTATAATGACCTCAATTAAGCCGCTGCCCGTTGCATAAATCAGAATTGAAATTACAATTGCGAGATAGGGATTCGGAAGCAGAAAAGGCAGATTGCCAAGACAAACAAGACCTGCCGCCGCCAGGAAATGCGCTGCAACGATACATTTACGATAGCCGATTCTGTCAATGAATCCTGCGGAAAACAGGTCGATGAAAAGCTGAACAACAAAGTTGATGACAATCAGCAGGGAAATCTCACGGTAGGAAAAACCGAAGTTGTTTTGAAATGTCAGAAACAGCAACGGGGTGAAATTGTTGATTATTGCCTGCACAAAATACCCTGTGTAGCTTGCGAAAATTGTGTGTTTAAAGTTATTTCTTATGCTCATGATTTCGTTCCTTTTCCTGTTTTTCAAGCAGTGCCATGCCTTTTTTTGCCTGTAAATATTCATCTTTGTGGTTGATTTTATATCTTTTGCCGTTCATCACAAAATTTGAGCCGGTCTGATGAAAATCGAATTTCACGTTGTATTCATCGCACGTTTCTTTGATGTGTCGTACCCAGTCAAAATTGCAAACACGTGCATTTTTATAAGATTCTCCGCCAACCGATACCATTGCAATTTCGCCGCTTGCAAGATGGCGGCTGAAATCAATGTCCTCCAAAATCGGTGCGGCAAAGATGTATTTTTCCTTGGCTTTGATGCTTAGCAAAATCGGCAGCCGCTCATCGGCTTTAGCCTGTGTTTCACAGCTTACGGCAATGTGCACATTATCATAGCCATCGCCCCAATCATCAGGCAAACAGTCGTTGAAGCGGTGAATCCGCTTTGTGCAAATCAAAAAGTTCACGTCGCTGCGCTGTTTGATGATTTTCCACGCCTCACTGCGCCATTCGTCAGCTTCTTCAATGAAAAAATCTGAGGTGAAGCAGGTTGCAAGCTCCATGCCGGGATGTATCTTAAAATTGCCGGCTCTGTCTTTTTTCAAGGGCAAGTTAAAATTTGTTTTTGAGCGTGTAACAACTGATGCGTCCTTTTGGCGTGTGCTGTCAAGATAATATACATAGCAATTCATGCATCCCGGACTGCACTTGTGGCAGCCGTGCCACGGATTCCACAGCATTGTTACACCTCCTAAAGTTCATCTTTGCCTATTCAATCATAAAACTTACAGTTTGTCAACCACAAAAAAATATGCGGGCAAGATTCTCATTAAACGAAAGTCCCGACTCACATGAGCCGGGACTTTTCTTTACGGTTCTCACCGAATTGTTATTCTTACTTGAAGATACCGAAGATCTTCTGGAAGAACTGCTTGATCTTGAGGAAGAATCTCTGGAACCAGTTCAAAGTCTTTTCAGCTTCCTGAACTGCACCGTGGTAGTCTTCTGAGCTGCCGATGGTGTCATTCCAAACTCCGGTCAGGTTCTCCATTACCTCAGCGATGCTGCAATAGATGCAGTATTCGTTGGATGCAAGAGCACCGAAGATGTCTTCCCAAATCTTGTTGAGGTTTGCAACATCCTTTCTGAATGTCATGTCAACGGTGATGCCGATGCCGAAGATTTCAAACAGTGATGCAACAATGATGTCAGGTACTTCGTACTTCGTGCAGGTATCGAACATCTTGTTGATGCCGTATGCAACAATCTGTTTTGCGCCGCCGTCAATCTTGAAGACGCCTGCAAGCCAGTTAACAAGTGCATCTCTGTTATGCTGATCGCCGAACATTTCGAGAGCCCATGTGAGAACGAGTGTCAATGTGTCACCCTTATCTGAAACTACGAAGGTCTGTGTTCTCTTGTTCGGAGTGTTTTCACGAACTACGAACGGATCTGTCGGTTTCTCATATGAGCTTGCAGCATATGAACGTGATGTTGCAACTTCCTTGGTTGATGTGCCGCCCTGCTGTGCAAGTTTCAGGAAGTCGATTTCAGGAATCTTGAAGTCATACTTAGCACCGAGAACCTGGATGCCGATATTGATGTTGTGAAGCAGCTTTGAAACATTGAGCATACTTGCAAGGTCAATACCGTATGCAGAGGTGAATACATCAACGATTGCGAACAACGGAGCAACAAGATTTCTGACTGCAAGGTATACACCTTCGTTAGAAATGAAGTATGCAACGTTCGGGAGAATTGTGAGCAGTGTGTCAACAGGTTTATCAAGAAGTTCATCTGCAAAGTCTGCAATCTTCTCAAGGATATAACCGAGAAGTTCTGAATCATCCTTTTCAACAAGCTTCTTATATTCATTGAAGTTCAGAACCTCATTTGCTTCAAGACCGAATGCTTCAAGAATCGGGATGATTGCATAATCATAACCGTTTCCGCCGCCGAGCTTGAGAATGTCAAGGATGTTAAGTTCCTTGCCCTCGCCCATGAGAAGAAGATCAAGAATACTGTTGAACGGTTT
>JAMPAE010000102.1 GCA_023667385.1 Ruminococcus sp. | reverse complement strand
TGCTTCGACAGGATACGCTGTGAAAACGGTGTTGTGTCATTTGAGGTTATTGACGGACGATATACGGTGATATATGCGCCTAATTCATCCGCTAAAGAGCTTTATGACGGCGAAAAGGAAACCAAAGTCAAAAAAATCAACGACATCTGGTATCATAAAAAGTCAGGCTGTTCATCTTTTTGGGAAGTGCTGAAAGTTATTACGGGCATAAGTTATATCGAGCTTTTGTGGGAGGACTGACATGAAACACAGAAAAATTATAATGGCGGCAATGCTTGCTTTTGTGATTGCGTTGATGATTCCGCTTTGCAAAAGCTATGACAAAATGCTGTTTCTGCGAGTTGAATTAATCGGTGATGTATATATCCCAAAAAGAATCGCTGATGAATATGTTAAGAATGGTATTATTGACCCTGACGGCGAATGGACTTTTATGCTCAGCGAGCAAGAGCTTGAAAAATTCATAGCTGATACTAAAAAAGAAAACAATCCATGGAAGGAAACCGAAAACGGCAAATATCAGTGCATCTATGATTTAACGAATGAAAAATTCATTA
The DNA here is from genome assembly GCA_023667385.1 of Ruminococcus sp. Taxonomy (GTDB): domain Bacteria; phylum Bacillota; class Clostridia; order Oscillospirales; family Acutalibacteraceae; genus UBA6857. The sequence continues at coordinate 5,378 of JAMPAE010000102.1, read as the reverse complement.
ACATTGCGGCAAGCAGCAAAACCTATAAATGGATCGAGCTGAATGTTGACACTGAAAACGCTGAATACACTGCCGTTTTGGAGAGGATGAATTGAATTGAATTGAATTGAATTGAGTCGAGCCAATTCAAGAACAACACAACACCGCCGATGACTACCCTTTTCGGCGGTGTTGTGTTTGGTTTATTCAGTGTTGATGTTGTCAATTATCAACAATTACACTCTCATGGCTTCACGAAAGGTAATCGGATGGTTTCTCATATAAATGCGGAGAATATCGAACAGGCGGAGCATCGGCTTTTCTGCCCTGATTGCCTGAGCGGCGTCAATATACTGACAGCCGGTTTCCCTTGCAAGCTTTTTCAGCTTTTCATTAATCAGCGAGGCAGCCGGAAGCGGCGACAAAACAGAAACGATGTAAATTTTCGCCTTGCTTCTGTTATGAAGTGTATAAAGCAGCCACTGATATTTTTCGATGAATTTTTCAACGTTCAGTTCGGGGTTCTTAACGTCCTCATCACCAATGCTGATGAACACCTTTGACGGGTCAAGCTCAACTACGCAGCTTTCAAGATTATCGCAAACATTTTCAATTGTCATGCCGTCAATGCTGCGGTTGTGAACGGGTAAATCTGTTTCAAAATCCTGTGCAAGCTCACACAGCGGAAGCTCATGCAAATAGCTTGAACCTAAGAAAACAATTCCGTTTGGCTTTGCGACCTGATTGATTTGCTGATAATTATTCATTTTGAAGTCACCTTTCTGTTTAATACCTGATTTTCAATAATTTGAATTTTGCTCTTTTGTTCAGTTGTTTTGTCATATTTCTTGTTGACGAAATAGACAACAACGTTTGCGGAAACAATTGCAAGATTAATAAAATACACCACAAGCACATAGCTTAAATTATGAGTGATAAGCTTTGCGGCAATTCCTGCAACGTAGCCTGAACAGATGAGCATGATGAACGGCAGACTCATGTTTTTTGCGGATTTTGCTTTGATGTTTTTCCAGACGGACATCGGCCATGAAAATCCGAAGCAAATGAGCATTGCCGCTTCAAGTATTTCTGCTGCTGTCATTGGAAACCCTCCCTTGATTTGATTACAGGCATATTATAGCATTGACAATTCATAATGTCTAATATATAATATTTATAAAACTCATAACACGTGAGTTATGTATTATAGAAATCCGACAGACTTTTATGAATTTTTATTGAAGTTTCACAAGGAGAACGTCATGGAGCTTACACAAATACGCTATTTTCTTGAAGTTGCAAAAACTCAGCACATCACCAAAAGCGCAGAAAAACTGCACATTGCCCAGCCTGCCCTCACCCAGGCAATTCACCGCCTTGAAAAAGATCTGCGAGTTCCGCTGTTTGTTTCAAAGGGCAGAAACATCATGCTGACTGAATACGGAAAATATCTGCAAAAGAAGCTTGAACCGCTCATGGATGAATTTGACTCAATCCCGAATCAGCTTCAAACGATGGCAAAGCTTGAAAGTGATACAATTCACCTGAACGTTCTTGCAGCATCGAAAATTGTCACCGAAGCCATCATTGAATATAAAAAGATTCACGATGAGGTCAACTTTCAGTTCATGCAAAGCACCGAGGGACAGCTTTATGACATCGGAGTTACAACGCATTTGTTTTATCAACTGCCTGAAGAAAACCCTGAAAACATTTTCGGCTGCACAGAGAAAATCTTCCTCGCCGTGCCGAACACTCACCGCTTTGCAAAAATGACATCCGTCAGGCTGGCGGATGTCAAGGATGAGGGTTTCATCAGCCTCATGGGTTCACGTCAACTGCGCTGGATTTGCGACAGATACTGCCGTCACGCAGGATTCGAACCGAGGATCATTTTTGAAAGCGACAGTCCTGCCGCTGTTCGTAACATGATTGCCGCAAACATCGGCATTGGGTTTTGGCCTGAATTTACGTGGGGCGAAATCGGAACAGACAAAGTTGTTCTGCTCGATATTTCCGATCCAATCTGCCGCAGAGATATTATCATTGACTATAAACAAAACAAAATTGATTCAGGCGTTGTTGTTGACTTTTTCGATTTTTTGAAAGATTACTTCATTTCTGCGCAAAAAGAAGCCTGATTTCCACGCCGCAAAATCATTTCAGTTTTCTTGGGCGGCATATATCATAAAAGGCAGGCACAGCCTTGTGCGCATACCAAAAAACTTGACTTTAATCGGCGGTAAAACTATAATAAAGATGAAAAGCGATTTCAAAATGCTTTTCAAAGGAGGAACATCTATGAGAATTATAACAATCAGCAGAGAGTTTGCCAGCGGCGGCCGTGAACTTGGAAAAAGGCTTGCTGACGAGCTCGGCTTTGACTATTATGACCGTGAAATCATCACGGCGGTGGCTGACAAAAGCGATTTTAACGCAAATTATGTTGAATCCATGAGCGAAAAAGGTATTCCGAAAAGTTTTCTGTTCACTTTCGCCAGAACTTTTTCTTATCTTGACACTGCACAGCAAAATTACACAAAAATCATGGTTGCCGAACAGGAATTCATTTCAGAGCTTGCAAAAAAAGGCAGAGATTTTGTCATTGTCGGACGTTCGGCAGATGTGATTTTGAAGCAATATAATCCGCTCAATATTTTTGTATATGCCGACATGGACGCCAAAGTTGAACGCTGCAAAAAACGTGCACCTGAAAATGAAAATCTCACCGACCGAGAACTTGTTCGTAAAATCAAGAAAATAGACTCAGGACGCTCAGCAAACCGCAGCCTGCTCACCGACAGCGCATGGGGCGCAAAAGAAAGCTATCATCTTTGTGTCAACACCACAAACTCAAACATAAAAAGCATCATTCCTGCAATTGGAGCTTACGCACTGAGTTGGTTTGATGAAAATGCAAAATAAAACAACTGCATTTTCACGCTAAAACACTTGTATTTTTCACAATAATGGGTATAATCTAATTAATAATGCTATTGAAGTTTAAAAGGAGTTAACAAACATGGAAATCACAAAAAAGACTATTATGGGCGATATGCTTGAATTTGACAGCGGAATTGCAATGGTTCTTATGCAGTCAGGTATGCACTGCGTTGGCTGCCCGTCATCAGTCGGCGAATCTCTTGAAGAAGCCTGCATGGTTCACGGTCTTAATGCAGACGAAGTTCTTGCAAAGATTCAGGAATATCTTGCAAGCAAAGCATGATTACATGATTAAAGTCAACCGAAAAACTCAACCGTGGTTGTTTGACTGCGGTTGAGTTTTGTTATATTGACAATTAACATTACAAATAAAATCAACTCAAAAATTTCCATTAATATATTTAGTGATTTTAATCACAATAATTAATGCAAACGCAAGAAAACAGTTGATAAGGAGTGTTAAGTATGTCTAAGAATGGTAGCTCAAAGGGCATGGTTCCCGAAGCACGTGAAGCTCTCGACAGATTCAAGATGGAAGCTGCAGCTGAAGTTGGTGTAAACCTCAAGCAGGGTTATAACGGCGACCTTACTTCTCGTCAGGCAGGTTCTATCGGCGGACAGATGGTCAAAAAGATGTGTCCAGAACGCCGACTGAGATGTTCGTAATTCAAATTCTCAACAGCACCTGTTTTTAATCTTACCTCAAGCTTCATTGAATGCTTGCTAACCGGTATTACATAAATTCTATCTATTATCGTTTTAGTCATTTCATCGACCTGTTCTTTGGTCATGTTTGAATTTACATCATACATCGTTAAGAAATAAGCTTCAATCTTCTTAATTGATTTAACATAATCGGCATCATTGTTATTTTTTTCTTCAAGTGCCGATATTTCGTTTTCTAAATCTGTAATCAAAATAGTACATTGAGAATTGCGTTTAACAAATTCACCTTTACTTATGTTGCCGTCCATGTATAATTCTAAAAGCTTTTCTCTTTTGCTATTTTCCTTAACTAATTGCCCTTTTAAAGAATCAATCTGTTTTTTCATATTATCTTCAACATTTGTTTCTTTATATATGTTTAGAAATGTTTTGATATAATCTTGTAAGTTCTCAGCTATATCTTTAAACATATCAGACAACATAAAGTACAGTTCATCTTCTAAAATAGCAAAAGAGGCACACGTCTTTGCACCAAACCGTTTCTTTTCGCTACAAATCCATTGATATATTGGTTGTCCTTTAGATTGACTATTTGAATACGAGGTTCTCCAATAAGGTTTATCATGGGCAGCACACCATATTTTACCCGTGAGAACGCTTTTATCTTTTATTGAGCGTCCTTTATCTTTTACTATCTTACTTCTTTCTCTGTAAATTTCGTTGCACTTTTCCCAGATTTCTTCTGAAACTATTGCAGGTACAACTTGTCCTGTTTCATCTTTATACATTACCCATTGATCTTCTGAGAGAAATTTCTGTTCCTTGGTTCGATAATCAACTATTTTAGTTTTGTTGCCACAGTAAAATCCTTTATATTTGGGATTTTGAATAATGCCATTTATCGTATTATGGTGTATTCTTGTTCCGTTTCTACTTCTATATCCTTTTTCATAAAGAACATTCTCAATTTTTCGAGAACTATAATCTCCGGTTGAATATAAATCAAATATCAATCTAACCATCGCAGCTTCTTTTTCATTGATTTTTAACTTGCAATGATCTTTGTCATATCCAAAAATGCGGTTATTACCACCAACTCTTCCATTCTCTATTGAACGTTTATGTCCCCATCTTACACGTTCTGATAATTTCCGAACCTCATCGGCTGCTATACTTGACATGATTGTTAATCTAAGCTCACTATCAGTGTCGATAGTGCATATGTTATCATTTTGGAAGAATACGCCAACACCAGCTCTAAGCAACTCTCTAGTATATGTCAAACTGTCAATTGTGTTTCTGGCAAATCGGCTTACCTCTTTCGTCAATACTAAATCAAATTTACCATCCTTGCCATCTTCAATCATTCGCATAAATTCAGTTCTATTTTCGGCACTTTCGCCTCTAATACGATCAACGTAACCTTCAACATAAGTCCAATTCGTATTGTCCTGTATCATTTGTGTAAAGAAAGAGATTTGGTTTTCTATTGAATTTTCCTGTTCCTCTCTGGTAGTTGATACACGAGCATAAAATGTTACCTTGATTCTCAGGTCAAAAATGGTTTTTCGTTCCATCTTCATTTGATTTGCTATACTGTAAATATCCATAGCGCACCTCTTCCTACGATGATATATGATGATTATACCATACCGAATTTCAAAGTCAATAAGAAAAGCAAGAATTGCTATGAAATCAATCCCTACTTTTCATTATTTTGTTGTCAGTTCTTTATTTTTGATATGCTCGCAATCATTCTGTTATATTTATTGAAGTCAATATATCCTTCG
>JAMPAE010000101.1 GCA_023667385.1 Ruminococcus sp. | reverse complement strand
ATGGCGGGTGAGGTTGTGCCTGCCGTGGGATTGGTGCCGCCGAGGAAGCTGTCAGCGAAGCTGACTGAGGGAGTCCTCAGCGCTGAAATTCACGCAGAGTAAACAGTCAGGTTGCCACTCCTTCCGTCACAACTTCGTTGTGCCACCTTCCTCAGGGAGGAAGGCTTTTAATGGCTCCCTCTTTGAGGGAGCTGGCAAAAATGTTTACATTTTTGACTGAGGGAGTGCATAAAAACTGACCGCCGACTTCAAGTCTGACGGTCAGTTTTCTTTATATTCGAGCAAATCGCCCGGGGTGCACCCAAGAACGTAACATAGCCTTGCGAGAACATCCAAATCAATGCGCTGAATTTTCCCTTTGCAATAATTGTTTAGCTGGGTTCGTTGAATTTCGGCTTTGAAAGCAATTTTGTTTTTGCTCAATCCGCTTTTTTCAATCATTTCGCTGAGGTTGAAAACAACTTTGCCATATTGCTCATCTAACATCATAATATCACCACCTGATTATAATTATATTCACATGGTTCATAAAAATATAGTTGCCATTTTACATAAATTGTATTGACAGGAAGTAATTATAATGATAGTATATTTATACCTGTATGAATATACAGGGGGGTTAGGAGGTGAAAAATGATGGAAAACTACAAAATTAAGGCTGAACTTTTTATGTATGAGAATTCATCCTAATGTTTTATAGATTTAGTTATGGTTTATTCAATTAAGTGATTAAGAATATCAGTTTATAAGTGATTTAACTGATTCAGTAAGCAGAAGCAAAAAGGAACAGGATAAACGGACAATATAAATTTAAGAAAGGTGAATTAGGTAGAAGTAATTGATATGAAAGAGATATTGAACGATGTCGATGCAACAGTTGCTGTTGATGAATCGACAAAAGATAAAAAGAACAAAAGAACAAAATTTGTAGTAATCATATGTATTATAGTCGCAATTGCGCTAATCGGATATGGCGTTAATCTTTTTGTTCAGGAACGCCGATCAAGAAACGAATTGCTATCTGCTGCGATTTCGATTACAACAAAATATGGAGTTGACGACTTGACAATTGTTTCCGTGAGAAACAACTACCCAGGAACAATTGTTTTTCAAAGCAATATGTTTGAAATCCTTTCTGACGAGGAAAAGGTTGAGGTTTTTCGTGGGTTTGATAAAATAACAGGCTCATATAGTTATTTTTTTGATTGTGGAACTGAGGGGAGAGTTGCGATTATGTCAGATGGTAAAAAATATACTGCAACGATAAACGAATATGGAAGTAGTTATTATCGATACTTATATGCTGACGGTAAAATGATTTATAAAGATACCTATACATATACAGCACCGTCAAGATCCTACAACAGTTCGTCATCACATAGCGGTGGTTCGTCTGGAAAACGAACCGGCGCATGTAGCGGTGGCTCTGTTGGCTGTAGGGCTGGTTTCCATCCATGTCACGAGATGCCAAATGGTTATTGCAATATGTGCTGTAAAGGATGATAGAGATGAAAAAATTTCCTTTTCAGGAAAAAATCTGTATTTTGCTGTGTCTGTTGACTGTAGTGATGGTGGTATTATTGCTTCACCTTGGAGCGATGATCTGGCAAAATAATGAATCCATACAGTATGACGCTAAAACAACCGAAGACATCAATGCTGTATTGCAAGCAGAAAAACCTGCGATTATCGTGTTTGGAGCAGATTATTGTCCTACATGTGAAAATTATATACCTTATATCAAGGAATTGAATGAGTTGTATGGACATAAAATCACTATCAAATTTGTTGATACCGTTAAGAATGAAGAAATTCGTAATGTGTATAATATTGAACTGATTCCAAGTACAATTTTCTTCGAAAGCGATAAAAAAGTGTATATGCCAGATGGCAATCTTGAAATAGATGATTCTGAACGATACGATGGCAAGATACGATATTCATCGGAAACAGTAAGAGTTATAAGTGGAGAAAGCGTTGACGCTAATACAGCATTTGAGTATGGACAGACAGAATATGGTGAGATGGCGTATTGTAAATATATAGGATTGATTGATATGGTGCACCTAAAGCAAATAGCTACCGATTTGATAAACGAGTAAAACAATCTGCAAAAAAGATTTATCCCAATAATTCCTAATTAAAATTCTTTTCATTATTTTAGCAACCCTCACGATTCAACACGTCGTGAGGGTTGCTGTTTATAATTTAGATTTCGCTTCTGATTTTATTCATCGGCGAGTGCCTTTGCATCTTCAATTACCTTTTGCGCAACGTTGCCGGGAGCATCCTCATAACGTGCGAACGTGAGCATGAAGTGACCTCTGCCTGCGGTTGTTGAGCGCAGCGAGGTTGAGAAATCGCCCATTTCAGCAAGCGGCACTTCAGCAACAAGCTCCTGCATTTTCGGCTCGTCTGCGGCGCCCATGCCAAGCACACGGCCCCTGCGCTTTGTGACATCGCCCATGATGTCGCCGAGGTTTGCATCGGGAACATAAACTTTCAGCTCGCCGATCGGCTCAAGGATGACGGGGTTAGCCTGAGCCATGCCGTTTTTATAGGCAAGCTTTGCAGCCGTGCGGAACGCCATATCATTGGAGTCAACCGGGTGATATGAGCCGTCATAAAGCACAGCCTTCAAGCCAACAACAGGATAGCCGGCAAGAGGGCCTTTGCGGATTGCTTCCTGAAGCCCTTTTTCAACGGCAGGGAAATAGTTTTTCGGCACTGAACCGCCGACAACCTCGGTTTCAAAAATCAGCTCGTCGCCGTCATGCGGCTCAAAGCGAATCCAAACATCGCCGAACTGACCCGAACCGCCTGACTGCTTCTTGTGGCGTCCCTGAACCTGGCAGCTCTTGCGGATTGCTTCTCTATATGCAACTTTGGGTACTTTCAAATCAATTTCAACGCCGAATTTTGTTTTCAGCTTTGCCGTGATGATTTCCATGTGCAAATCGCCAAGGCCTGAAAGCACCATTTCTCTTGTTTCTTCGTTTGATGCGAATGACATCGTTGGGTCTTCATCCATGATTTTGCGCAGCCCTGATGCAACCTTATCTTCTTCGCCTTTCTTTTTGACAACAATTGCCATTGAAAGCGACGGGGCAGGGAAGCTTACCTTGTCAAGGGTTACAACTTGCTTCGGGGTGCAAAGCGTATCACCTGTTGCGAAGCCTGAAAGCTTGGTCACAACGCCGATGTCGCCGGCTGAAACCTGCGCAACCTCCTCTTGCTTACCGCCCTTGACTGCAACAAGCTTGCCCATTCGCTGGGTTTCGCCTGTTCTTGGGTTGAATGCAGGCACATCTGCGGCAAGCTTGCCTGAGAGTACCTTGAAAAATGACATCTTGCCAACAAACGGGTCGGCAACGGTTTTGAAGCAGATTGCGGAAGTCGGTGCGGCAGGGTCACATTTGATTTCAACGTCATTGCCGTTTGCGTCCTTTGCAGTTTCTGCCTTTGCGTTTTCGGGGTTCGGAGCAGAATAAACGATTGCGTCAAGGAGCATATCAACGCCGTCAAGGTTCAAGCCGGAGCACGCGTAAACAGGATAAATTTCGCCCTGCTCAACGCCTTTTGTCAAGCCGTCGATGATTTCTTCTTTTGTGAGCGGTGTGCCGTCGAAGAATTTCATCATCAGCTCATCGTCAACTGAAGCAACAGCCTCCATGAGTACATCTTTCATGGCGTCAATTTGCGGATCTGACGGAACATCAACGCCGACTGCCTTGCCGTTAACATATTCAAAAGCTTTGTTTGAGCAAAGGTTTACATATGCCTTGGGTTTGCCGTCAACCATATATGGCACAACAACAGGGCAGAGCTTTGTTCCGATGACAGCCTTGAATGCATCGAAGGTTTTATAGAAATTACGGTTGTCACCGTCAATTTTTGTGATTGCGAAGAATTTTGCAATACCTCTTGCGTTGGCGGCTTTGATTGCTTTTTCTGTTCCGACATCGAAGCCGGAGCCTGCGGAGTTGACAATCAGTGCACAGTCAGCGGCACGCATAGCCTCGCAAACGCCGCCCTCAAAGTCAAACTTGCCCGGAGCATCAAGAAGATTGATTTTGGTGTCTCTCCATTCAAGAGCGGCAAGTGCCGTTGAAAAAGAGCAGCGGCGCTTTTTCTCTTCAGCGTCAAAGTCCATGACAGTGTTGCCCTCTTTAACTCGTCCGAGCCTGTCTGATACTCCCGAAATGTAAAGCATTGCTTCGGCGAGAGTGGTTTTGCCCTTGCCCGTGTGACCTGCAATTGCAATATTTCTGATGTTATTAGCGCTGTAAGATTTCATTTTGATAACCTCCCTGAACCTCTTTGACGAAGATTGATTTTTCGTGCGGTTCATTTAATGATGGGACAAGATCTAATTAGCGGTTGTCCCTGCTTTTATCCTACATAAATACTATATTAAAATCAAAGCATGATTATTTTACCATATTTTACACAAAAAATCAAATAATTTATAACTAATTTTGTGCATTATATTTTATTCAATATGTATAAAATGCGTTTAAAATGGTTGTTTATTCATGATTTGTTCAAAAATATGACGAAACATTATAAAAAACACGGGGCACAGTTCTTTTCTGTACCGCCGTGTTTTATGCTGAATGATTTTAATCCTGATAAGAGCGCTTGGGGTCGTCAGTTTGACCGAGCAGATAATCAATGCTCGTGTTATATAATTTTGAAAGCTTGATGAGTACATCCGAGGGTATGTCACGCTGACCGTTTTCATAATATGAATAGCTCGCCTGCGTGCATTGTAGGTAGTCTGCGATGTATTGCTGTGTGAAATCATTATCCTCACGCAAGTCTTTAATTCGCTTGTACACACAATCCGCCTCCCATACTCATATATAAAAAAGTATAGATAAAATAAAATCACAGCTTGACAAATATAACAAAATGTTATAAAATCCAAGTTGTGATTTATTTATGTGCGAAATATAAGAATATTATTCATTGTTCAGATGAATTTTTTTAGTATATCATGGGGTGTGGTGATATAGATTCCGAAACGGGTGCGGACTTACATTGTCTGTGCCCGTTTTGGGGTAACATGGTTTCTGATGAGTAGGGCATGGCTGAATTGCCCTTTCCGTGTGTTCGATTAATAGCTTAAAATTATACAGAAAACAAAAAAACTATTCGTCATAAGGCGAATAGGTGAAGTTTATTATGGGAATATATTTAATTTTCAATTCTAACGATATTAATCGCTTTTTCCAGAAGTATGTTGATAACTTCGTTTCTTGAGCGATTAGTTTTTGACGAAATCTCATCAAGCTTTTGAATTGTTTCATCTTTCATTCGAACAGAAACAACTTTATGGCCATCATCGCCACGCTTGTTTGTTTTTATTTTAATTTCAATAAATTCATTAGACATGGTATCAACCTACTTTATTTTAAATACATATCAATTATATATTGACAAGTATGATTAATATATACTACAATTAAAACTATAAAAATATAGTGTAAAGTCACAATGTGAGGGATGTGCGAAAAATGCGGGAAAAATCATGCGTATTATGTCTCGGTCAAATGGAAAAAGAGTGCGACAGTCCGGTGCAGATTGGCAGACTGAAAAGCAAATGGGTATGTGAGAATTGCAAATGTATGCTCGAGGGCTTCAAAGCGAAAACGTATATGGTAAAGTATCGAAAGTCCGCTGTGGCATTTAACACTTTGCTTGGAAAAACAGAGATGGAAGACCGCACGCTTTATCAATATGAACTGCTTTTAACGGAAATACTGCTGCGTCACGATCAGAGAGAGTTGCCCAAAAACCTTGTGAGGTTAGACTAACAAGATTTAGAGCGATTTATTGATTTTTCGCATCCACCACAAGATATAGTATCATTAAAGAAGGAAATCACCAAAAACACGTGGGAGGTAGTACAAAATGCAAAAAAGAGTCAAAAAAAGTGAAA
>JAMPAE010000100.1 GCA_023667385.1 Ruminococcus sp. | reverse complement strand
CCTTCCTCTGCCAGCTTGTCAATCATGTTATCGTTGAGCGAAATGATTGCAATTTCACTCATTGCGAAAAACGCATTAACAATAACGAGTACGATCAATAAAACAATTTTCAAAATAAAACTTCCGGGGTCATCCATAATGGATTGTTGCTCCTTTCAAAATGGAAAAAGTATTATATGTATGAACCATATTAACGAATATTATACAACATAAATTCAAAAACGTCAATAGGGGTGGAAACATGAAATTTCGTACTAATTTTTCATAATTAGTGCATTTTTTTGAAGTTTATGGTAAAATAATTGATATATGTTACTCGGCTTTTAAGGATTGATATAAATGAAACTCGGAAAAATTGAACTTGACCCACGCACAGCAGGACTTGCTCCGATGGCTGGGGTTGCGGACATGGCCTTTCGTGAACTTTGCGTTGAATACGGCGCAACCTATGTTGTCAGCGAAATGGTCAGCAGTAAAGGGCTCACAATGCATGACAGAAAAAGTAAGCAGTTGCTTGTGCTTTCCGATAGGGAACGTCCTGCGGCGGCACAGATTTTCGGCTGTGATCCGCAGACAATGGCGCAGTCAGCTCAAAGCTGTTTGCAGTTTTCGCCTGACGTGATTGACATAAACATGGGCTGTCCGGCGCCGAAAATCGCAGGCAACGGCGGTGGTTCTGCATTGCTGAAAAATCCCGCTCTTGCCGAAAGCATCATCAAAGCGGTTGTTGATGCGGTTGATGTGCCTGTGACGGTTAAAATACGCATCGGTTGGGATAATGACAGCATCAATGCGGTTGAAATGGCACAGCGTGCGGAAAATGCAGGTGCGGCGGCTGTCACGGTTCATGGAAGAACACGTCAGCAAATGTATGCACCGCCCGTTGATATGAGCACAATCGCAAAAGTTAAGCAAAGCGTTTCAATTCCCGTCATTGCGAATGGTGATATCGTTGACGGCGTTTCGGCGGCGAAAATGATTGAGCAAACAAACTGCGATTATCTTCTTGTTGGCCGTGGAGCACTTGGCAGACCGTGGGTGTTCAGCCAAATCAGTGCATATCTGAAAAATGAAGTCGTTCTCCCGGAACCGCCTGTCAGCGAACAGATGAGGGTGATGGTCAAGCACATCAAACGCATTTGTGAATACAAAGGCGAAAAAGTCGGAATCAAGGAAGCAAGGAAGCACGCCGCATGGTATATCAGAGGAATCAAGGGTGCGGCAGAATTTCGCAAACAGGCAGGAATGCTTGAATCAATTGAGCAACTGGAAGAACTTGCATATAAAATTGCATTTCAATCACACAACAATTAAGGAGGAATTGCCATGCGTTTGCTTGTTATTGACGGAAACAGTATTGTTAACCGTGCGTTTTACGGAATCAAACTGCTCACAACAAAAGACGGACAGTTTACCAACGGAATCTATGGCTTTTTGAACATACTTATAAAATTGAAAGAGGAGTGCGAGCCCGACAGGGTTGCAATTGCATTCGATTTAAAATCGCCCACATTCCGCCATAAGATGTATGACGGCTATAAGGCAGGACGCAAGGGTATGCCGCCTGAACTTGCAAGCCAGATGCCATTGCTTAAAGAAATTCTCGGCTATCTCGGCTATGCAATTGTTGAAAAGGAAGGCTATGAAGCCGATGACATTCTCGGCACGCTTTCTGCCTCCTGCAAGGGTGATGACAAATGCTTCATTGCAACAGGAGACAGAGATTCGCTTCAGCTTGTTTCAGATAACACAAGCGTTTTGCTTGCTGCAACAAAAATGGGCAGGGCTGTCACCGTTGTTTATGACAAGGAGAAAATCAAAGAAGATTACGGTGTTGAGCCGAAGCAGATGATTGAAATCAAAGCACTCATGGGCGATTCATCAGATAATATCCCCGGTGTTGCAGGCGTTGGACAGAAAACAGCCGGCGATTTAATTCAGCGCTTTGGCAGCATCGACTATATTTATGACAACCTTGACACAATCGACATCAAAAAGGGTGTTCATGATAAGCTTGCCAACGACAAGGATAACGCTTTCCTGAGTCGTACCCTCGGCACCATCTGCCTTGAAGCACCGATTGAAACCAACATGGATGCTTATATACCAAAGCCGGTTGATGCACCATCGGCAATTCGTATGCTGGTTAAGCTTGAGATGTTCGGTATCATTGAAAAGCTTGGCTTGACAAGAGAGGGCTTCACTGTTTCCGATGAAAGCGAAGCTCAGCAGGATAAGCTAAAGCTGAAACTTAACGAGGAACGTGACTTGTGCGGCTTGCTCGGTGAGTTCAAAAAAAGCGGTGAAGCTTATTTCACTGCATGCTTCAGCGGCGAAAAAATCAGCAGCTTTTTCTTTGGCTTTGAAAATGAGGTCAAGTATGTTCCCGGTGACTGCCTTGATTTTGACTCGTTCACAGAAGATTTTTTGCGTGGCGAATGGAAAAAGTTCACTTGCGATGTGAAGCCGATTCATAAGTTTGCGCTTTCCAACGGCTTTGAAGCGGCGAACATCTGCATGGACACAACCCTTGCAGGCTATATCCTCAACCCATCCGCAAGCGGATATGACCCAATTCGCCTTGCAGGTGAGCTGAATATCACCGTGCCCGAAATTGAATGTGCCGAAGAAATCCACGAACCTGCGCTTTCTGCGGCAGTGATGAAGCCTGTTTGTGAGCGTATTAAAGAGCAGATTGAGCAAAACGATGAGCAGCAGTTGCTTTATGAAATTGAGCTTCCGCTTGCAAAAGTGCTTGCAGACATGGAACATAACGGCTTTCTTGTTGACAAAGAAGCAATTGAACGCTATGGGTCACAGCTTCAGGTGCAGATTGACGAAATCACAACCTCGATTTTTGAAGAAATCGGCTTTGAATTTAATCTTAATTCGCCAAAGCAGCTTGGTGTTGCTCTGTTTGAAAAAATGGGTCTGCCCGCAAAAAAGAAAACCAAAAGCGGTTATTCAACCAGCGCAGACGTTTTGGAAGATCTCGCTTATGAATACCCTGTTGTTGCAAAAATTCTCAGATACCGCACGCTGTCAAAGCTGAAATCAACTTATTGTGACGGCTTGGTAAAAGAGATTGAGCCTGATGGCAGAATACGCTCAACGCTCAACCAAACTGAAACGAGAACAGGCAGAATATCTTCACTTGAGCCGAATTTACAAAACATTCCCGTTCGCTCGGAGGAGGGCAGGGAGCTTCGCAGATTTTTCATTGCCGATGAGGGCAAAATCCTTGTTGATGCTGACTATTCGCAAATTGAGCTTCGTGTGCTTGCTCACATTGCAGAAGATGAAACGATGATTGAAGCGTTCAATAACGGCGATGATATTCACGCAATCACAGCATCTCAAGTGTTCAATATGCCGCTTGAAATGGTTACTCCGCTGATGAGAAGCCGTGCAAAGGCGGTCAACTTCGGCATTGTTTATGGTATCGGTGCGTTTTCGCTTGCAAAAGACATCGGCGTCAGCAGAAAAGAGGCTGATAATTACATCAAAGGCTATCTGCATCATTACAGCGCTGTTAACCGCTATATGCAGGAGGTCGTTGCTTCTTCAAGGGAAAACGGCTTTGCAAAAACAATCTTCAACCGCAGACGCTATCTGCCTGAGCTGACAGCGTCAAATAAAATGATTCAGGCTGCGGGTGAGCGTATCGCAAGGAATATGCCTGTTCAGGGAGCAGCGGCGGACATCATCAAAATTGCAATGGTCAAGGTATATGACCGCATGAAAAAAGAAAACATTAACGCAAAGCTCATCATGCAGGTTCACGATGAACTGATTGTTGAATGTGACGAAGCCGAAAGCGAAAAAGTTTCCGCAATTTTGAAAGAAGAGATGGAAAATGCCTGCAAAATGAAAGTCAAGCTTCTTGCCGATGTTCACACCGGAAAGACATGGTATGATGCGAAAGGATAAGCTGCAAAAGCGGATTGCGAATGGGTATGCTGACTCAATTGTGCCTGCGCCATGTTCAATCCGCAGAAAGAAGCACAGCTTACGTTAGCAATGGTTTAGTTGCATTTTAGAATATTTGTAAAAAACGTCCTATTTTGGGGCGTTTTTTTGTGCGTTTTTTAGCTCTGCTTTTTTCTCAATGTGCTTGACAATCTTCTTTCATGAATATATAATTATTTTTGTGGTGAATTGTGTCAGTCAAGTGGTAACTTGGTGGTGGATTCAACTAATTGTGAAAGGACGGTGAAAATCTTGGGCGGTTTTACAGGCAGCTATGAGCATAATTTAGATTCCAAAAACAGAGTTTTTGTTCCTGCGAAATTTCGCGATATGCTTGGTGAAAGCTTCGTCATCAGAGTGAAGCCGTCGAGGTATCCGCACGTGGAGTGTTTCACCGAACAGGCGTTTGAAGAAAAAGTCAAGGCGGAGGTTGCTCCGTTCACTGACGAAAGTATGCGTGAGAGAATGCTTTTTGCAAGCCGTTCAAATGCAAGCGTTGTCACAGTTGATTCACAGGGCAGAATTTGCATCACCTCAAAAATTCTCAAATATTCAAAGATTGAAAAAGAAAGTCTTTTCATCGGTATGGGTGAATATGTTCAGATTTGGAATCCTGAAATTTATGACGATTACTTCATGGAAATCAGCACAGAATGCGCCGAAGAAGAAGAGGCAGCACTTGCAGAAGCAAGACAGCGCCGTAAGTATAAGGCTCAGGGCCGCTTCCTTGACATCAACAACAACTTGGGTGAATAATCATGGAATTTTCACATAAAAGCGTACTTCTTGACGAAACGGTGACTTCGTTGAACATCAAGCCTGACGGCATTTATGTTGACTGCACGGCAGGCGGCGGAGGTCACAGCTTTCAGGCGGCAAAAAAGCTCAGTGACGGTGGGCGGTTGATTGCAATTGACCAAGATCCTGACGCAATTGAGGTTTTGCATGAAAGGCTGGACAAGCTTGGCTGCGTGACGGTCGTACACGATAATTTTAATCACATCAGGGCAATTTTGGATTCGCTCGGCATCAACAAAGTTGACGGTATCATGGCTGACCTCGGCGTCAGCTCTCATCAGTTGGACACTGCTGAAAGGGGCTTCTCTTTCCATAATGATGCGCCTCTTGATATGCGTATGTCGCAGCAGGGTGCTACGGCGGCTGATTTGGTTAATACCCTTGACGAAAAGCAGCTCGCTTTCATCATTTCACGCTATGGTGAGGAAAAATTTGCAAGAAACATTGCACGAAGCATTGTTAAAGAACGTCAGCAGGCTGAGATTACAACCACATTGCAGCTTGCGGAAATTGTGAAAAATGCAATTCCTGCGGCGGCAAGAAGAACCGGCGGTCACCCTGCAAGAAGAACATTTCAGGCACTGAGAATTGAAGTTAACGGTGAACTTGATAAGCTGAGCAGTGCACTTGATGATATGTTCGACTGCCTTGACGTCGGCGGCAGGCTTTCAATTATAACGTTCCATTCACTTGAGGACAGAATGGTGAAGCAACGCTTCGCAAAATTTTGTGAAGGATGCACCTGTCCTCCGGATTTTCCGATTTGCGTCTGCGGAAAAACACCGAAGGGTAAGCTCGCATTCAAATATGTTAAAGCGAGTGAAGCAGAGCTTGAAGAAAACCAACGTGCCAGAAGCGCAACATTAAGGTGCATTGAAAAGATTAAACTTGATTGATTTATATAGATATAGAAAGGGAGAGTTTGGCATGGCAGCAGATAATTTAGCATATGAATATTACGGCTCAAACGCTGCGCCGATTGCAGTACCTCAAAAAAAACCGCAGGAGCAGCCGAAGCCTGATTTAAGAAAGGTCAGAAAGCAAAGGCGTAATGTGCGCCAGCAGGAAAGGGCGTCCTATGCCGCAGTGATGAGGTTTGCGGTTCCGGTTGTGCTGATTTTGGTTGCTTTTGCGTTCCTTTGCAACAGCTTTTCCCAGGTGCGCACTTCAAGGCTTCAGCTTCAAAAGCAGCAGGCAACTCT